>NZ_LYSO01000028.1:0-60690 GCF_001728935.1 Pseudomonas sp. AP42 | reverse complement strand
ACCGTCTGCTGTTACAGCCCAAAAGTTGTGTAGATACCTATGGCCATCGCAGTTCAAGCCAGCTCCCACACTCAAAACTGTGACGTATCCGAACTCAGTGACTTGCCCCTAGAATGCCTGCTCCACTTCCTCTGGCATCTGGGGCTCTCATGCACATTTCTTCCGGCCGCTGGGTCTATGGTTTTTTCCTGACCCTGCTGACCGCGTTTCTGTGGGGCATTCTTCCGATCAAGCTCAAGCAAGTGTTGCAGGTGATGGACCCGATCACCGTGACGTGGTTTCGCCTCATGGTAGCGGGCACTTGCCTGTTCGTTTACCTGGCCGCTACCAAACGCCTGCCCAGCCGCAAAGTGCTTGGCCCCAAGGGTGGTTGGCTGGTGGGCATGGCGGTGTGTGGCCTGGTGGGCAACTACGTGCTGTACCTGGTGGGCCTGAAAATGCTCAGCCCAGGCACGGCGCAGTTGGTGGTGCAGATGGGGCCGATCTTTCTGATGGTAGCCAGTGTGTTTGTGTTCAAGGAGCGCTTCAGCCTGGGGCAGGGAGTGGGGCTGATGGTGCTGATCGCAGGCTTTGGCTTGTTCTTCAACCAACGCCTGGCGGAGTTGCTGACGTCCATGGGCACTTACACCGCCGGTGTGCTGACGATCCTGCTCGCCACCACCATCTGGGTGTTCTATGCCCTGGGGCAGAAGCAGTTGCTGACGGTGTGGAATTCGCTGCAGGTGATGATGGTGATCTATCTGTCGTGTGCGCTGTTGCTCACGCCTTGGGCGCACCCGCTGGAGGCGTTGCAGTTGAGCCCGTTGCAAGGGTGGCTGCTGCTGGCGTGCTGCATGAATACGCTGGTGGCCTACGGCGCATTTGCCGAAGCCCTGGCGCATTGGGAAGCCTCGCGGGTCAGTGCGACCCTGGCGTTGACGCCGTTGGTGACCTTTGTGGCGGTGGCAGTGGCGGCCTGGCTGTGGCCTGACTATGTGCAGGCAGAACAGATCAATGCCGTGGGGTATACCGGCGCACTGGTGGTGGTGTTGGGCTCGGCGACCGTGGCGCTGGCTCCATCACTGCTGGCCGGGCTCAGAGCGCGTCGCGTACATCTGGATGCTGTTCGATAAGGCGTTGGGCCAAACCGTCGAAATCGCCATTGAAGGTGTGGCTGCCGTCGATCCTGGTTATGGTTATCCACGCTGGACGTGACGACAAACTGCATAAACCATCAGCATTTTCAGTGGAGTGGAAGCAATTGACGGGTATTTGCCCTTCCAACGGATACAGCGCGGGCAATGGATCATGGTGCAGGACGGGTTTGCGCAGTTGTCGATAGGACTGGCTGATTCGGTTGAACCAGCCCACGTTCATGTCGTCGCCCAGTTCTATTTCGAGGAACACATCCTCAGTGGGGTCCAGCAATGTCAATTGCGTGATGCGTGCTCGGTTTTCGGGCTTGAGGTGATCGATGAGCGAAGGCAAGACATTTGCACCGAAAGAGTAGCCGACCAGCCACACCCGCGGAGCATTCCAAATCTTGCGGTAAACCGTGATCAGGCCGTCCAGTTGTGCCGCCGAGTCAGCCACTGGTTGTTCATGCCAGAAATATGCTTGCGTACTGATGCCTAATACACCGTAGCCACGTTCATTTAAATTGCGGCTCACTGCCTGCTCCAACGGCGCCCAGCCCCTGTCGCCTGAATAGAAAATGACCAGTTCGTGCCGAGTCGGCGCTGTTGCGGGCGGGTTCAGGATGACTGGGTATGGCTTCAATGCCGGGTTGTCGGCCAGGTATCGAAAACCCGCCCAGACCAGGCCGGCGGCCAATAGCAAGATACCGGTCAGTGCGTAGATGCGTTTCATAGCCGTGTCGCCAGCTCCGATGAGCTTTGATTAGGCCTCGGGCTGGCTGACATAGATAGCTGTGAAAGTTGACAGTAGACGCGTTCAACGCGCAGGCGTAGGTGCGATCAATGGCCTGCGTCTACCATGTTTTCCGGGCGCACCCACTGGTCAAACTCGGCCTCGGTAAGGTAGCCCAGCTCCAGTGCAGCCTCACGCAGTGTCAGCCCTTCGGCGTAAGCCTTCTTGGCGATCTCGGCCGACTTGTCGTAGCCGATATGCGGGTTGAGTGCAGTGACCAGCATCAGCCCACGCTCCAGGTGCTGGGCCATTTGCTCGGCGTCGGGTTCGAGGCCGGCAATGCAATGCTCCTGGAAGTTGTTGCAGCCATCGGCCAGCAGGCGGATCGACTCCAGCAGGTTGTGGATGATCACCGGTTTGTACACGTTCAACTGCAAGTGCCCCTTGCTGGCGGCCATGCCGATGGTCACGTCGTTGCCCAGCACCTGGCAGGCCAGCATCGACAGCGCTTCGCATTGGGTGGGGTTGACCTTGCCGGGCATGATCGAACTGCCCGGTTCGTTGGCCGGCAACTTGACTTCGGCCAGCCCGGCGCGAGGGCCGGAACCCAGCAGGCGCAGGTCGTTGGCGATCTTCATCAGCGCCACGGCCAGGGTTTTCAGCGCGCCGTGCAGGGTCACCAGCGGCTCATGGCCGGAGAGGGCGGCGAATTTGTTCGGCGCGGTGACAAAAGGAAAGCCTGACAATGCGGCCAGTTCGGAGGCAATCGCCTCGCCAAACCCATGGGGCGCATTGAGGCCGGTGCCGACGGCGGTGCCGCCCTGGGCCAGCTCGCACACCGCGGGCAGGGCGCTGCGGATCGCACGCTCGGCGTAATCGAGCTGGGCGATAAACGCCGACAGCTCCTGGCCGAAGGTGATCGGCGTAGCGTCCATCATGTGGGTACGGCCGGTCTTGACCAACTTCATATGCCGCGCGGCCAACTCCGCCAGGCCGCCGGACAAGGTGGCGATCGCCGGCAGCAGTTGCCTGTTCACCGCTTGCACCGCAGCAATGCTCATGGCGGTGGGGAAGCAGTCGTTGGAACTCTGGGAGCGGTTGACGTGATCGTTAGGGTGCACCGGGCTCTTGCCGCCACGGTTGTTGCCGGCCAACTCGTTGGCGCGGCCGGCGATCACTTCGTTGGCGTTCATGTTGCTCTGGGTGCCACTGCCGGTCTGCCAGACCACCAGCGGGAACTGGTCGTCATGCTGGCCGTCCAGGACCTCGTCGGCAGCCTGCTCGATCAGGCGGGCGATGTCGGCGGGCAGGTCGCCGTTACGGTCGTTGACCCGCGCCGCAGCCTTCTTGATCAAGGCCAGGGCATGCAATACCGCCAGCGGCATGCGCTGCTCGCCAATCGCGAAATTGACCAGCGAACGTTGGGTTTGCGCGCCCCAATAGGCGTCATCAGGGACCTGTACTTCCCCCAGGCTGTCGGTTTCGATACGGCTCATCGGTCACCCTCCTTATGTTGTCGTGATTGGTCAGTTTAGGCCCTGGCGGCCAGCGTGGGTTCCCTAAAAGCGCTTTTGTGTCACCGCGCCCCGTGAAACCGGGGCTTGCCATGGGGTGGGGTTGAGCCGCGAGGTTTTTTAGGCGCAGAATGGTCGCCCTTGGGGTCTTACCTCGCCTGCTAGAAAAGGAAACTCGATGACTCGTCTTCGTGCCATCTGTACCGCGGTTGCTCTGGTTTGCGCCAGCGGCCAGGTTCTTGCCGATACCGCCAGCCACAACGCCAGTGCCGAAGCCTTCCTTACCCTGGCCCATGCTGACAAGCTGGGGACCCCGGTGTACATGCAAGTGCAGCAAATGTTCGCCCAGCGTTTCGAACAGACCAAGGCGCCTGCCGCCAAGCAGTCCGTACTGGACAGCTACCAGGCCAAGGCCAACGCCGCTCTGGACCAGGCCATCGGCTGGCCGAAGCTCAAACCAGACATGGTCAAGCTCTACACCACCAACTTCAGCGAATCCGAACTCAAGGACCTGGTAGCGTTCTATCAGTCGCCACTGGGTAAGAAAGTCCTGGAAAAAATGCCCCAGTTGACCCAGCAATCGGCCCAGATGACCCAGGCCAAACTGGAAAGCGCCGTACCGGTGGTGAACAAGCTGTTGGAAGACATGACCAACGAGCTGGCGCCCAAAGCCGCCGCACCGGCCAAGAAGAAGTAAGCAGGAATGACCATGCAACAGCGTATCGAAACGGCCCTTGCCGCCCTGGAGCCGGAACATTTGAGCGTGCTGGATGAAAGCCACATGCACAGCCGTGGGTTGCAGACCCACTTCAAGGCCGTGCTGGTCAGTAAGCAGTTCGCGGGGCTCAACCGCGTCAAGCGCCACCAGAAGGTCTACGCCACCCTGGGTAGCCTGATGAGCGAGTTCCATGCGCTGGCGCTGCATACCTACACGCCTGAAGAATGGGCGACCATCGACGCAGCCCCGGCCTCGCCGACCTGCGCCGGCGGGCACTGAAAACCTTTGAGACCGGCAGGTGCCAACCTGCTGGTCTCGATAGGTGCTATCAGGATCTGGTTACAAAAGGCCGTCTTCAATACCCCCTTCCCAATGCCGAGACCTCTAGGATTTTTTGACCTTAGTGCAAACAGGTCATGAATTCATGTCTAACGCTCTTCATCGAAATACACCTACCTTGACGGCCATTGACCCTCGCGGGTTAGCCGTGCGCACTGTGCAGTATCACCGCGCAACGCTTGCGCACTCCCCACAGCCGCGCGTCAATCGCCAAGTGTTTGGGGCCAGTGGTTTCTTACTGGAACAGTGGGACCCACGTCAGTTCGCCCTCGGCTCGACCGGGGTGGCGGCGCAATCGAACCTTTATAGCCTCTCCGGCGAGGCCGTGCGTTCCCTGAGTGCGGATGCCGGCTGGCGCCTGCTCTTGCACGGCGCAGCGCGGCAGCGCCTGTATAGCTGGGACTCGCGTGGCGCCCATCAAGCGTTTCGCTATGACCGTTCGCTGCGCCCTGTGGCGGTGTTCGAACAATCGGCAGAGGACTCGTCACCCCGTTGTGTCGAGCGTATGACGTACGCGCCCGCAGTCCCTGCCGAGGCCGTCGGTAATCGCTGCGCACGGCTGATTCGGCATACGGACCCGGCAGGCGTTCTGCTGATGGAGGCGTACGGGATCGATCAACGCGTCATCAAGCAAACCAGGCGGTTTCGCGCCGACACCGCGCTGGTCGACTGGCCACAAAGCGATGAGGCCCAAGATCTGCTAGTGGAACGCCAGGCCTATACCACTACCTGGCGTTACGATGCATTGGGTGCGCTGCTTGAGCAGACCGACGCCAAGGACAACCGCCAACAGTGGCGCTATGGGCAACAGGGCTGGCCGGCAGAAGTGGCGCTGACGTTGAAGGATGGCGAGCGCCAGGTGTTAATGGATCAGCGCGCTTATAATGCCGGCGGCCAGATCGTGTCCGAGCGGGCGGGTAATGATGTCACTAAAGTCGCCCGTTATTGCGAGCAAGATGGCCGGTTGCTGGAACTTAAGGTCTATCGTAAAGGGCAGGCCGCCGCGCCGTTGCAGCAGCTTGTTTATGAATACGACCCAGTGGGCAACATTCTCAGTCTTAGCGATCTGGTCCAGCCGACTCAATGGCACAGCAACGCCCGGATCGACGCAATCAGTCGATATCAGTACGACACGCTTTATCAGTTGATCCAGGCCAGCGGCCGGGAAAACAGCGCCAACACTGGCGGCCAGAAGCTCCCGACCGCGGTGCAGTTCGGGGCGACGGATCGGGGGCTCTGGCGCAATTACACCCAGCATTATGCCTATGATGCGGCGGGCAATCTGACGCGCCTTCGACACGTGCCCTCCAGCGGCACAGGCTATACCCGCGAAATGCAGGTGGCTGCGTTCAGCAACCGCGCCGTGCCTTCGGTGCAAGGGCGGCAGGTTCAATGGGATGAAGCGTTCGATGCCAATGGCAATCAGTTGTCGCTCGACGGCGTACAGCAGGCCGTCTGGGATGTGCGCAACCAATTGACCTACACCACCCAGGTACAGCGTGAGAACGGTGACCCGGATGTGGAGAGTTACCTGTATGACAGTCAAGGCCGGCGCGCACTCAAGGTGCGCAGCCGCGAAGCGCGTACAAAACCCTACACCCAGGGAACCTATTACCTGCCAGGCCTGCAGGTCCACAAGCAAAGCACACAGCGCTTCAATGTGCTGGACATCGATACGGGCGGTGGGCGAGTCACCGTGGTGCAATGGGAGTCGGGTAAGCCCCGCGAGATGAGCGCCCATCAGTTGCGATTCAGCGTTCTGGATCACCTCAAGAGCTGTGCGCTGGAGCTGGACGAACAGGCTCGGTTGTTGAGCCAGGAGCATTACTATCCTTATGGCGCAACGGCGTGGTGGGCAACCAGCAATAATGTTCGGGGGGACCACAAGGTTCGTCGTTACTCAGACAAGGAGCGCGATGCCACGGGCTTGTATTACTACGGCGCCCGTTATTACGCGCCGTGGTTGCAGCGTTGGATCAGCCCGGACCCGATGGGCGATGTGGACGGCTTGAACCTGTATGCGATGGTCCGGGGCAATCCCGTGGGGTTCAGGGATGCCGGTGGCACGCAAACGACGTTTGGCGAGCAATTCCAGCCCAGTCGAGGGGATATCATTTTCGGCCTGGCCGCCACAATTACGGCCTACAGGAGTTTCTGGTCGAAGCTGAGTGCGCGAGGGGATGCGATGGTGGCCTATTTTTCAGGCGCGGAACTGCAGCGCTGGACTGCCGGGCTGGCGCCTCCCGTTCGCGCCTTCTCTGCTTTTCGCAACGCGAATGCGGACCTCTTCAGAAACTTGACGCAAAACCCAGACGATCCAGCGAAAGCTAACGAACTCAAGGCTGAGCTCATTGAGCAGCTTTCGGTCGGCGTCCGGCCGTTTTACGAGGGCATTGTTTTGAAGTACTCAGGGTGTACGTCAACTGCCTGCAACCAGCAATTCGCAAGGAAGTTTGTCAGTGATCTTGGCGCAGGCAAATATTCACTTGTAGCGACGGCTCACCAATACATTGGCACAGACCTTTTGACCATCCAGCAAAAGATCGTCACTCGAAGCAGCAAATCCGCTTTGGAAACCTTGACTAGCTTGCACAGTGCGGCGGTGGTCCATTTCGCTCTCGACAATTTGGACATAGGAGCCGTCATCAGCAAGCAGGGGGTATCTGCTACGGCTTCCGAGCTGCGCTGGCTCTATCGGCACAGGACGCAACTGGCAGGCCGCGTGAGGTTCTATCAAAACCAACAACGGGTCGACGCGCCTTGGGAGTCAAACGCGTCTGCCTGGCGTCGCTACACCCCGCGGCGTCCCGGGGTATCAGGGCGGGCGGCACGCTGACCAAACGCCTCGGCCTGTGAGCACATACCCTATGGGAGCGGGCCCCTGCCACATTTGATCTTCAAGAGCGCCGCCTCGACCCGCGTGAGCGGGGCGGGGCGATGCCAGTACCCGGACACACAAAAGCATCCTCCTGCACCACCTTTCTCGCCCCCCCGTCCCTAGGCTTTCAGGACTACTTATTCAGCAATAAGGTCTTGAGATCATGTCTGATTCCATCCATCGAAACACACCGTCCCTGGTCGCAGTCGACCCACGTGGGTTAATTGTTCGTAACGTCAATTACCACCGCTCAAGCGCGGAGGATGAACCGCAGGTGCGCATTCATCGTCAGGTCTTTGGCAGTACAGGCTTGATGATTGAACAATGGGACCCACGTCTGTTGCAGTTGTCACGCTCACAACCCGACACCGCGCCTAATCAACGCACGGTCTATAGCCTTGGTGGACAAGCGTTGCGCACCCATAGCGTGGATGCCGGCTGGCGACTGACGCTGCTGGGGGAAGCCGGGCATCTACTCGAAGAATGGGATGGCCGGGGTGCTCACCACGCTCATCACTACGATCAATATCTGCGGCCGATCGCCGTCTTCGAGCAGGCGGCCAGTGACGAGCAAGCGTTGTGCGTCGAGCGTCTTGCCTATGCCGTGTCCTCGGATGAGGAGGCTGCGCGCAACCGCTGTGGCCGGGTGGTTCGCCACGATGACGGCGGCGGCTCGTTGTTCCACGAGCGGTATGGGCTGCACGCAGAAGTTGCTCAGCAGATCCGACGCTTTCGGCAGGCGGATGCCACGCTGGATTGGCCGCAGCCCACTGCACAACGCGAGGTGCGCCTGGAGCCCGAGAGGTTCCAGACATCCATTGGGTTTAACGCGCTGGGTGAGCGCCTGCATCACACGGACGCCAAGGGCAACCGCTTTGACTACGCCTACGGCATTGACGGCCAACCGGCGAGTATTGTTGTGACGCCCAAGGGCGGCGTGCGTACGCAGGTGCTGGGCCAGCGGGACTACAACGCAGCGGGTCAGGTGCTCAGCGAACGCGCCGGCAACGGCGTTGTGCGTGCCATGCAATACCGTGAGTTTGACGGTCGCTTGCTGCAAATGACTGCCCATCTACCCGCACAACCGGGCGCAGCGTTGCAAGACCTGCGCTACGACTATGACGGCGTTGGCAACATCGTGCGGATCGACGACCTTGCCCAGCCGACGCAATGGTCGAGCAACACCCGAATCAGTTCGGCCAGCCTCTATGAGTACGACTCGTTATCGCAACTGACCAAAGCCACTGGCCGCGAAACCGCCGGTAACACGGGAGGCCCGGCGTTGCCGGCGAATGTGACGTTTGGCTCGACTGACGACAGCGTATGGCGTCGCTACACCCAGCGATTTTACTATGACGCCGCCGGCAATTTGCTCAAGTTGCAACATGTGCCCAGCAGCGGCGCCGGCTTCACGCGGCAGATGAGCGTGGCCGCGGGCAGCAATCATTTTGTGCCGCAGGCTGATGGCAAGACCGCGCCGGGGTTGGGCCAGGGCTTTGACCGCAACGGCAATCTGCAAGCGTTGGCAGGTGATCACAAGATGAGCTGGGATGTGCGCAATCAACTGGTGCGCCTCACGCAGGTGCGACGCGAGGGCGGCAATGACGATGAAGAACGCTACGCCTACGATGCCGCGGGCCAGCGCATCCTCAAACGCAGGGTCTCCCAGGCCAGGGGCGTGGTGCATACGGCCCAGGTGCGTTACTTGCCTGGGCTGGAAATTCGGCATGACAGCGCAACGGGTGAGCAACTGAATGTACTCAACTTTGATGCCGGTACGACCACGGTGCGCATCCTGCTTTGGGATCGCCACCCTTCGGGAGGGCGCCAAGAGGCGCAGATCCGTTACGGCTTGTCGGACCACTTGGGCAGCAGCAGCCTGGAGTTGGGCGAGCAGGCGCAACTGCTCAGCCAGGAAAGTTATTACCCTTACGGCGGGACCGCGTGGTGGGCGGCGAAAAGCTCCGCCGAGGCGAGTTACAGGTTCATCCGTTATTCGGGCAAGGAGCGCGATGCCAGTGGGCTGTCTTACTACGGCTTCAGGTATTACGCGCCGTGGTTATGCCGCTGGATCAGCCCGGACCCGACCGGCGATGCCGATGGCTTGAATCTGTACGCCATGGTTGGCGGTAACCCAGTCACCCAGGTCGATGTGCAAGGGCTGGCCGCCACACCGGCTTTGGAGGAGCCGCAGGACAAACAAATACGCAGGCTTTCCGTCAGTCGCAGGCTCGCGAATATAGGGCGGGTTATGCGCCCCAGGATACAAGCAGCCTCGTCGGCCGCGATTCGCGATGGATTATCCACCTATATCGCCAATGCCATTGCGACGGGCGTCGATCTGGCGATCTTCAGCAACCTGCAGCCCACGGCGCAACGCAACCAGATTTTGCGCATTAGCGTTGCGGTGCTTGATGCCGTGTCCTCGGCACATATGAGCACCGGTATCGTCGCTAACTGGACGCACTATGCGCCACAGATCGGTGCTGTTTTTGCAGGTGCCGCAGGTATGGGTTATGCCATGTATGGCGACTCGATAGGTGATCAAGCCGAGCACAGCTGGGACCCGGTGGCGGTTCAGCGTTTGGGCGGGCATGTTCGCGCGCTCTCCAGGGAACTGGTGCAGCAAGTCTTGCGTGGGCACGGTACTGGCATCTCCTGGGGCAGCACGCCCCTGAGCGGCAGGGTCACGCGTACCGCCGGAACGACGGCGGCCTATGCCCTCGCTACCGTGGCCAATGCTGTTTATGGCGGGCAAGTGCCTGCGCTGATGCAACCCAATGTCTCACCTGCAATAGAAGCCTACGACGGGGCGGTGGGAACGATGATTCGCGGCGGTCACCTGACCGCTGCCCACGACCCCCATGGCCAGACCCTGCAAATGCCGGACCCTGCCGCGACGATACACGGTGGGTTGAGCCGAATGTTCAATCAGGTGTGGACGCATTGGGCCGCGTCCGGTGTCGAGGCATTGGCTGTTGCGCTGACGGGCCTGCCCCAGGCCGCACAAAGCCGGACCACTCGAACGATTGTCATGGCGGCCCGCGGCGTGATTGCATCACTGACCGAATGGCGCGGCTTTTTCGTAACGTTTGCCCGGCGCGGGTATACAACGTTGGCCTCGCGCTGGGGCGCAGCCCGGCGATCCTGAGGAGAAGATGAATGGGCCGGCGCCGCGGCCCATGGTTCTTCAGTCAGTAGTTTGGCTTGCGTTCAGCTCTTCATGGGTGTCGTTTTCGTCCTCATTGACGGTGTACCAGGCCCAATAGGTGGTACGCCGCATGAATCCCCCCGCAGTGAACGTCTGCGTCGGGCGTCCGAGGGGGTCATACAATTGCCGGTCGCTGTGACCCAGCTCACGCATGGAGTGATCATTGACGTAGGTGTGGCTATTGGCGAAATAGGGGCGATAGGCACGTATGACCAAGCCCTTGTTGTTGTATTCGACACGCTCGCTGACGCGCCAGCGGGGATCGGCATCCACTTCGCGCAGCTGGTTGCTCAAGGAGCCGGATGCATCTGCCACCTCGTCGACCAGCAGGTTGCCCTTGTCGTCCACTGCATAGGCCTTGCCTGGTTCGGTCTTTTGCTTAGTCTGTAACGAGCGGCCGAAGCCGTCCCAGCAGGTCAGGGTCATGCGAACCTGTTGGTCGGCATCGCCGGGGTAGCGGTCGGCTTGCGACATGAGCCCGTGTACCGGCACGCGGCTGGCCTTATCGATCAACGCCTTGAGTTGTTTTTCGCTGTCGCCGAGGGGCTGGCGACCACCACTCAGCCGCGCCCGCGCGCTCATGCGGATATGCCCGCTGGGGAGCAGATAGTTCTTGGTGACCCACTCAGGCTTGACCAGGGCCAAGTCGATGCTGCCCATCCAACTGAACGGGGCGTAGCAGTGCGCGCTGGCCATGTCTTGCAACACGCTTTGCGCCTGTTCGATGGCTAATTCGGGCGTCACATGGTTGAGCGTGCGGTAGCTTTCCAGGGCAGCGAAACCCACTCTGAGGCCTTGTTCACTGCCGTAAAACGTGCTGGCGAGCAACTGCCCAAAACCGTCATAAAGCGCTTCTTGAACAGTGCCATTGGGGTCGACGACTTTTATCGGCAGCATCACTTGATAGTCGTATTCGGCCGTGGTCACACAACCGTCGGGCATTTTTACGCGCACGGTTTGCAACGTATAGGGGTCATAGTTGAGCGTTGTTTCGCCATGGGCCTCGGTGGCCCGCAGCGCCCTTATCCGATAAAACTGGGTGGCCTTGCCATAGCGGGGAAAATGCCGGCGAATCGACCACAGACGGTTTTCTTTGGGCGGCGCCTCACCGTTGAAGAGAAAAAACAGCTCCATGCTGTGATAGCCGCTGTCGGTGAGCTTTTGCACCAGGTCCACCTTGGGTTGGTTGGGCATGGCCGGGATGTCGTTGTAGGCGCTCAGGGCCTGGTCATCCAGCTCGGCGGTTTCCAGGTAGTCAGTCAATGCCTGGGCAGTGGCGACGCCTGGTGCCAGGGTTTTACCCAGGCCACCGGCCTGCCGGTAGTGCTGCACCGACAAGCCGCTCAGTGTGCGCCTGGCCCCAGCGGCCAGTGGCCCGTCTTGGGGGTCGATGAACACCTCATAGGTGATACGCGCAGGGTCCAGCCCGCCAGGCGCCGGTGCCTTGCCAAGCACCAGGGCGTTGTCTCGTTGGCGGTAGGGCAAGCCCAGGCGCCACTGCTGTGCGTCGTCCAGATGAATAGGCTGCGCCAGCGTTTCGCTCAGGTAATAGAACTGTTGCGCGTTGTCATGGGTATCGCGCCACCAGCGCTGCTGGTGCTCATCCACCAGCACGGCCGGCGGCGGGCTGGTGGCGGTGCTACGGCGGGCATAATGCAGGGACACGCCATGCACCAGGTAACCATAGGCATCCCAGCGCAGGTTGATCTGGTGCTGGCAGAGGGGATCGTCTTTCACGCCTTCATACTGATAGCTGATCGACTCCAGGGCTAATGGCAGCAACCGGGCGTAAGGGGTATGGGCACTGGCCGGCGCGAGTTCGCGGACCAGATACCGCTGGTGTTGGACTGAGTAGGGCACGGCGCCTTGCGCCGGGTCCGCCGCCATCAGTTCGACCCGCAGCACCCTGCCACTGAGTGCACGGGCCACCTCGCGTGCCAGCGCCGGTGCGGGGTCGCTGATCAAGTCGTCATGATGCTCCAGCGGCTCTGCCTGAACCGTCCCCCTGTAGCGGCTGACCAGCGTGCGGCCGAGAGCCTTGGCGTGCGGGTCATGAGTGCTCTGGTCGAGGCTGGGCATGTCAAGGGATCGCCCGGTATGAAACCAGGTTTTGCTGAGCAAGGGTGCGCTGGAACCCTGCGTGAGGGGGGCGTCCTTGCGGCTGTCGGTGTCGGTTTGCAGCAACAGCCCAAAGCCACGAAACTCACGGTCCACGCGGTCGTAATAAGCCTGGCGATAGCTCACGCGCTGGGTCAACTGGTTGCCGGTAATCTCGTCTCGTTGGGCTTGTTGGCTGACCAGCAGCAGCGCAAAGGGTAACTGGCTGATCGCAGGCTGGCCCTTGGTATGCAGCTCGCGTTTTTCGTCCAGCCACTCCTGGGCACTGCTGCGATATTTGATCGAAGCCTGAGCGCCCATGTTGTTGTCGGTGCGTATGAGCAGCCAGGGCTTCTGGCTGTAAAAGTCGTAGCGCCAATGGATGGGGGTCTGGTGGGCGGCGGTCAGGATCAGGCTCGGACAGCCCAGGCCGAGCACGTCGATAATGCTGACCTGGCAGTGGTCGTCATACTGCACGCCTTCTGGCCACGGCACGTTGATCGCCTTTGTCTCGAAGCCGTTGCCGCCTTTGTTGAGGAAAATACTCAGATGAGTGGTGCTCAAATACAGCAAGTCTGCGGCGCCGCCGCCATTGAGGTCGACGAGCAGCACATGCGCCGCGTTGAACGTTTGATAACGCAACGGCAATGTGGCCAATACAAACCCCTGGGCAAAACGGCCGCGACCCAGGTTCGGCCAACATTTCACTTCGTTATGCCGGATACGCACCAGATGCTGTTGGCCTGTGGCGAGTACATCGCTGAACACCACCAGTTCGTTGGGCGAGGCGGAAATGATCGGCAAGCCATCGTCGGGCGTGTGCGGTACCTCGGTGGCGGGAGCGAAGCCGGACGCTCGGCGATTTTCATACAGGCGCACGCTACGCGGGCCGATCATCGCCAAGTCATGACGACCTGCCCCCATCAAGTCAGCAAGCATGCCTTGGGGGTGGAAGAACTCCGAGGGGAATGCATCGAACGGTGTATAGGTTGACCAGTTGCGGTGTTCGTCCAGGCTGAAAAAACCGTTCATCCCGTGCCCGGCCACCAGCCAGTCCAAGCGCCCATCGCCCTCCACATCGGCCAGCGCCTGATGGAGGGGGCGAGTGCTGTCGGCGACCGGCACCCGCGTTAATTCCACGGCCTCGCCGTAGCTCACCTGGTCGCGAGTTTGCGGGTTTTGCGGCCGCTGCGGTTCACGGTAATACCAACTTTTATCTGCGCGATACAACACACCGGGCAAGCCTTCGCCATACAGATCCACCAGTTGATAACGAGCGCCGTCATGCAGCTTGGGAAATGCACCAAATGCCTGGTAGCGGCTCGGGTCGACGTTGAGTTGGCTCGACTGATAAAGGCACTCCAGCGGCGGGCGGCTCACCCTATTGCCCGCGCTGTCGAAGGCTTGCTCATGGACCCCGCTCAACAGGCTGACATGGCTGGATGTGTGGTATTGCAGTAGCAGGCGCTTGGACAACACGGGGTCGAGGCCCATTTTTGTTTCTTTAGGGAAGTGGTGAAACATCAGAATCTGGCTGCAGCGGCGCAGGGTGCGTAACTCGAAGCCAAAGGCAAAATCCGAGCAGGGATCGGGTCGCACAGGCCATTGCTGAGTTTTCTGATACGTGGGCCGCTGTTCCAGATCAAGGGAGCGTTCGCCATAATCAAAGAGCAATTGGAAGTGCCAGCCTACGTCCGGTTTATCCTCGGTCTGCCACAGATACAGCTGCTCTTGCTCCCTGGCGGTGAAGTTGCCATAGCAGACACTTTCCAGGTAATGCCGGGCACGACAATCCCTGGGATAGCGCGCGTTGTCGGTTTCTTTTGTGTAGTGATAATAAATGTGCTCGCCGTGGGCATTCAGGCTTTCCTGCAGCAACCACTGCGCCACATGGTGCGTCTGGTCCGGATCGGCAATCCGGGCCAGCGAGGTTTTTCCGTAAAAGTGCTGGCTGCCATCGGCACTCTGTATCAACCAGAAACCCGCCGTGTCGGTTGCCGTTTGCCAGTGTTCGATACGGTCGAAGTGGCTCTGGACCCTGGGGAAATACCGGGTGGCCGTGTAGGCGATGGTCAGTGGCAAACCATTGAAAGAGGTCGCGGAACGGCTGACGATCGCCCCTTCAGCGTCGCGCTCGGGTAGCCATATTTGCGCGTCGGGGCCCACCAGTACGTCGTGCTCCGTGTAGGCCGGCACGCCATGGGAGGTACGCCGGCTGACGGCCGGCAGGGCAACCTCCCAACCCAATCCGAAGGGGCTGTTACCGGCGCCGCTTCGGTAGGTCAGCGACATGGCGGGTGCGTAGCCGCGCGCGGGAGAGATCGGCAAGGGAATCTCAAAGTTTGCCGTACCACTGGAGCCGATATCGCTCCAGCCCTTACCCGTGCCTTGAATGGCACCGCCGCCTTTTGGCAGGGCCGGGGTATTGACCTGGAGGTTGAGCGTATCGTCGTTCATGCCTTGCCCCCGCTGACCGTCGGCACCCTAGCGGTGTAACGCAGGTGGATGACGATATCGTTGATCGATTCGAGTACGGCTTTTTGCAGGGTGTGATTGGGGAACGCCAAGGTCCAGTTGGAGATGGCCCCGGTGTATTCGAAAGGCAAGTAGCGATCGTTGCTCTCGAAGTTGAGGGTGAACAGGCCGTTGTCATCCAGTCCGGTGGACAGTGCGATTTGCTGATGGGCACGCATGTCGCGGCGCCGCCCGCCTGCGGGCAATACGATTTCGTTGTGGGTCTGGGTCAGTATCGCCTTAATGTCCTCATAGGGGCCTAGCGTCGCGGGCAACGACACGCTGATGCTTTTTATTCGCCGCAGGATGTGGTTGGGGTAATCCTCTTCAAACAGCGCCTCGGACAACATGAAGCACAGCGTGCCGGTATCGACCAGTTGTCGTTTATGCTCGGCCCATTTGTTTTGCGTACTCGATGATTGAGTGCCGGTTGTGCCTGTTGTGGGCGTGGTGACTTTGCAATCGATCATGCGATGACGCAGGGAGATGGTCTTGACGATCTCCAGGTCCCGGACGTTATGGTTCAAATAGGCCGCATTCATCTTCAACAGCGACAGCTTCAGGGCCTCACCCGCCAGGTAACCGCGGTAGTTGTTGTTCCAGGCTCCGGGCTGGATAAACGTGCTCGCATAGTCTGCGACTTCGTACTGCCAGCACGCTTGTGCGGTGCGGCACAGGGAAAGGCTCAGGTCATAAACCTGGTAGTAGAACTTGCTCAGTTGTGCATTGAGCCAGTCATACAGTTGGGCCCTGGTAAAACGCTTGGCCAGCAATTGGTAGTTCGACCAGGCCTGGGCCAGGGAAGTCTCGGCCAGGCGTAATTGCAGGCGCGTGGCTTTTTCCTGCTCGGCATAGGCTTGTAACTGGGCATCGACCTGGGCCAGTTCGAGTCGGGCCTGATCCTGGGCATGCGCCCATTCTTGCTCCCGACGGTTGAATTGCTGGGAGCGGTCCAGGTCTGCGGCAGTGCCGCGCAACGCCGTCGCGACGCCTTGGGCCAAGGCCTGGGCTGCATAGAACGGGCCTTCCCAGCGCGACCCGCCGGTACTTGTACCGAAGATGTTCGGCGCTATCATTGCGATGCCGGCCCCTGCAGCGGCGGCGGAACCTGCGGTCTCGAATCCGCTACTGATCAAGTAGAGTTGGCCTGCATGCGCTTCTGCGGGGCTGATGCCTTCGGTGAGCAGGTGTTCGTAGTGGCGCATCCGCGATTCGATCATGCTCCGACTGGCGCCGAGTGCCTGGCGGTTTTTCTCGTCGAGCAACAATGCCTGGTGTTGCTGGGTTACGACGATATTGGCCAAGTCCCAGGCTTGTTGTTGCTGCAACTCCAGGTATTCAGTCTGTTCCTTGCGCTCAATCAGGCTCAGCATCGTGTTGCCGAATTGAATCACCGCCTCGGTTGCCGTGAGTGCGTGGCCCAGCATGATCTGGAAGCGATAATGGCCGACTTGCGCGTCAATGAACGGCGCCGCGCCGCCTGCGCCGAAGGCTCCGCTGTTGCGGCTGGCCAACAGTTTGAGCGGTGAAAGTGGAGTTGCGTACAGCGACAGGCGCAAGGGTTTGCCGGTGATGTCGAGACTGTACCGTAGGTTATGCAGGCGACTTTCGAGCTTGTCCCAGCGCGTTACCAACTCGGTATTGAAGGGTAGGCACAGATTATCGGTGTCCGTGAGCGAAGCCAGTGCGGCGCCTTCGGTCGCAGGGGTGACATTGATGGGTGGGTTTTCCTGCTCCAGTTTTTCCAGAGCTTTAGAGCGCTTCGACGCCAAACTTTCGAGGGTGATCTCATCCCACGGTTCAGTGGTGGTGACGCGGGGGCGTGGCCCCAGAAAGTGATTGGCTCGCGTGTACCAGAGTTTGGCTTGGGTCAGGCTGTCGGGGGTGAGCTGCCGATAGGCGGCATCGCCACGATTAAGCAGTATATCGAGATAAAACAGGTAGATTGCTTTGCGAAAATGCACCGGTGAGCGAATCGCCAGTTTGTGTGGGTCGTGGCTGACGCAACTTTCGAGCGGACCTGTACGAACGAGCTCGTTGAACCCCCAGAATGCAGGGCGTTCGCTGGTCTTATCGGCCAACCGCCTTGGGTCGAAGATGTATTTGAGCCAGGCTTGGGCTTCGACATACTGCTGCTCCTGATTCAGGCGGTGGGCAACCAGCCAGGGCACGTACAGGAACAGCTCCCAGAAGTACTTGCCGTGAGCCCCGTTAAAGTCAATGTCGTCTGCCGCACCACTTGGCGTGAGTGGAGGTTCTTGCCACGTTTTGGGCGTTAACGAAGACAAATGCTCAAGGCTGACATTGGCCTCCTTGACCAGCTTGCCGGCAAAACAGGTATTCATGCGAATGCGCAGGGGGATGTCGGCAGGCGGGATAGAGGTGTTCGTTGGGAAATCAATAAATTCGGCGGTGCCGAGTGTTTCCGATGTCAGCCTCTTGATCATCGGCGCCAGTTGTTGAGTGAGCGGTGCGCCAGAAGTGGAATCGGCCAACTTCAAGGTGGTCGCTTTCAGGGCATACCCGAGAATTGCCGAGTCGCCTTCTTTGGTAGGCTCAAGCGTCATCACCCCGTGTATCAAGGTGATGCCCGACGTTATTTCCTTCGTGGTCACTGGAATACGCGCCGTGACCCGATGCCCAGTGGGTAATTCGGGAGTTGATCCGGTGAGGCTTTCGTGGACAGCGTCCTGATAGTTGGTGATTTTATGTGAGTTGGCATTGATTTTTTCGGTGAATGGATAGTCTTTAAAGTTGGCTCTCATAATAATGTGCTTGTAGGCACGCAATTGAGAGGTGCTCACGTTGGGCCTTTTGATAGTCAACGTATTTTGTGAGTGCAGTGACGTCTTTTTATCTGCGTCTGCGTCTGTGTATTTACTGTAGCGGTCAATGGCGACCTGGATGGAGTTTTCTGTACTTGTATATAAGCTGATGAACGCATTCTTATCGATGTAATGATCTTCTAGCGAGATAGTGTCTGTGTCTTTGTCTTTGGGCTGAGCGACGATGAGTAACCCGCTCGCGGTATGGACAGCGTTGGGGAACTCATCATGCGTGGCCGTGTTTTTAAAATAAAGAGCGTAAAAATCAGTTTTTAACGTGTCAGTTGGACCGGTAATTTGAGAACCGCTGGTCAGTTTAAGCTGAGTGGCTGTCGGATCATCCAATGCGTCATCTACTATCAGTACGATGCGGATATTTTTAGGCGCTGCTTTTGTTAGTGTCACACTGTACGATTGCCGGAAATTGCCATTGAGGGTGGACGTAAATACGAGTTCATTGGTGTTTGAATCAAACGAGACGTCACTGGCTCCAGGGCTTTTTATTTTTTCTCGATTTTTTTCAAAGTTCCAATAGTCGTTGTTTTCGGTAATTGTTTCCTCTGTGGGGGAAATCGAGTGTTTTTTTGGAGACATTACCTTGAACTGCAAGTTGTCTTGGTTTTTATGAGCAAAGAACGTGAGGTATTGCCGAGCGGTGTCAGGCAGCAATTCGCTGTAGTATCCACTCACACTTTGATCTTCGCCTTGAACCACAGCCTGCACTTTTTTCTTCTGCGACGGATCAAAGTGTTCCAGGAGCCGGTTTATCTCCTCCTCCACCTGTGAGCCGGGCAGCACGCTGTAGCGCTCGGGGCTGCCGCCATCGGCGATGGTGGTGATATTGAAGGACTGATCGATGTGGACAGCCTGGAAAAATTTGCCAATAAAATTCTCCTGCTGTTTGGGGTCTTTACGGCTGGTGGCCAGGACACTTAAAAATAGGACAGGGGGGCCGTTACTGTCGACGATAGCCACTGTCTGTGTAATGGTTTTCAGGAAGACAGAGGTCAATGCGTTGACGTCTTCGGTGGCACAGTGCTCCTCAATACACGCTTTGGGTGCGCTCCAACTGCCATCGTGCTTTTTATAAGAAAAATTGAGGCGAAACTTGACGTAGCGGCTGTTGATCCATTCGGCCAGCTGTTTTTTTTCCTCTGAATTTGTTTGCGCCGGTGGGACGGAACTGGTGGGGGCGGGTTTGATGCATTCGGCCCAGATGATAAATAGCCGGTTATTGAAATACACCGGCCGGATACTTTGCTCGGCGGTGGCGTCAGACACCGACAAGTTGATGTTCTCCCAGTCTGACCAGGCGTCCTGGAAAAGTACCGAGCCAGCGCGCTTGGACAGGTCGAGGGAGCGCCAGTAATAGGTGTTTGCCGAGCTCGATTTACCGACGAAGTAATAGATGCCGCTATACAGGTTGCCCACGTCGGCGTCGATATAACCGTTGATCGTGCGTATGTTGGCGGTTTCCTCGAACCTGGCCAGGTAATTCTGAACCGCCGTGGTGACGGTATCCGCTTGAATTCGATACTGGCTCAGGTCGTTTTCCAACTGCTCAAAGCTGTCGGTTTTGTCACGCCGTAATGTCGGGTCCAAGTAGTTGGCGGGGTGATAGTGCAACTGCTGGTTGGCGTTCCAGAGTGCGTAGGTGTGTAACTGTTCGCGCCATAATTTGTCTTGTGGTGCGGTCATGCCCTGGTTTTCATAGCCCGGTTCCAGGCCGAGCTGGATGCGCGTGATGTACTGCTGCAGGCTGGAGATGGCACAGGCTACCGGACTGGTCGGTACGGCTTGGCTGACTTGTACGTCGAGCAGCCAGTATTCGTAAAGGTCGTCGGCAAGGGTGATCTTTTCCTTTAAGTCGGTAGGTACCTTGTAGGTCAGGTAGTACGCGAGCATGGCGTCGCGCAGGCTTTCATTGAGCTGTTGATTAAGCGAGTCAGACATGATCAATCCTTGAACAGGTCGAATGTGAGTAGTGTGTGAATGGGTTATGGATACGCACTGGTGATCGCCTCACCGACGCTCTTCCAGTCAGCAAACGCAGAATCGGCTTTCAGTTCGCTGGCTTTAATCAGCATGTTGGCAGGCAGGCCTGTGTCGATGCTGGCTTGGCGGCAGCGCAGCACCCAGTCCAGGCGGTTCATTGAGGTAATGCGTGGAGGTTTGAGTTGGTTGCTGAAGACATCGATTTCACTGGCACTCCAACCTAAAAGTTGAGCGAGATGCTCGTTCGTGTCTTCGCTGGTGTTTTTCGCTGCGCTGTTGGGCAGGGCGTTGGCGTGTTCGAAGTAGTTCAGAAGCTGCTCTTCCGTCAGGCCGCAGTGGTGGATGCAATGTTTGAACTGCTGCATGAGGTAGAGGTTGTACGGGGTCAGTTCAAGCAGCGAGGGCGCCTTGTACTTACGCGTGAGCCAGTGCGGATTGACCAGGAACTGGTGAAGTGCTTGTGAGCTGAGGGGAAGTTGCAGAATATCGGCGGCGTGAGGTAACAGCAGTATCAGATAACTGAGGGTTTGCAGCGGCGCAGCAGCGGGGGCATATAAACGCAGGAAATGCTGGTCATTGTCGTATTTCTGATAGCCGTTGGCATCGCTTGGGGCTTGTGGGACGGCTTGGATGATTGCTTTAAGGCGTAGATATAAAGACCACAACTCATCACGCACCGTGCTCAGCAATGTGTTGAGCTTGGACTTCGCTTGGTTGATCAACTGTGTCGTACGGGCAGGCGCCGTGCTGATTTGAACGGAAGAGAGCACGTGATCGAGCGCTGTCTCGATGTTGTTACTGGGACGCATCTGTTGCAGCGCCGTATAGGCCAAGACTTCCCAGTCAACGGCGGGTAAACGATCTTTTTCGTCAAGGGGTTGCTGAGGAAGATCAAGCGGTTGCAACGCTTTGGAAAGGGACGCTTGGTCATAGTGGGTGAACTCCTTCAATAGCTGATTGATGACCGGGTCGTGGACCTGGCGATCCAGCAATAGCTGGCATCTGAGCAACGCCAGGCTGCTGCCGTTTTCTTTAAACCAACGGCTGGCCCATTCCAGGTGCATGAGCACATCGAGAAAGTCAGTCATGCCCTTCGGTTTGTTGCGTAACGTTGGGTGGCGCAACTGCATGAGAAGGTTCGCATTCCCGAGCATTTGCACCAGTTGTCGGCATTCCACGACCGATACCCCAAACAGGCGAGCGATTCTCGCTTGCCGATAGATCTCGCTGACTGTCTCGATCGTACGGGTTGCAGGCTTGTTGGGGTTGATCAGTAGTTGAAGCGAATCCTGGGTGTCTTGCAGGCCCAACCCAGCGCAGAGCTGTTGCCGGGTGGTATCGTCGAACGTAGCGCTGTCCAGATACAGGGGGGGCAGGGCGGACCCGGTGCGATTAAATACCTGGTCGAACAATGACACGCGGTCGCCTGAGGCATGAACGGGTAATTGATGAAGCCAGGCAGCGAACTCTTCGGCTTGCAATGTGTAGCGTTTGCTCAAATAGCAAAAGACCCCCAGCGCCCGGAGGGTGTTATGGGTGATCAGCAGCGTGTTGTTGCGATTGCCTTCGCAGCGCATGGCGCTGACTATCAGGGTGTCCAATTGCGCGAAAGGCAGGCCGAGCCAGCGCTGTAGACGAATCATGCGTTGCAGCCTGTCGAAGCGCTCAAGGCTGATGTTGGTCAGCTTGGCGTTGTCCAGGCTGATAGCGGGTGTGGTCGTGCCGTTGATGTAGCACGCACCGTAGGTGAGGCTGGTTTCTTGCTTGCAGTTAGGCGATTGGCGTGGTGACTGAGTCTGTAGTGCAAGCAGTGCCTGAAGCTGGTCGGCATCCAGTTGTGTGTGGCTCAGAAAGTCAGTGAGTTTTGCCGGTCCGATCAGATCAGTCTTCCAGTTGTAATAGTTGTGATAGAACGCTTTCGCGCCCGCTTCGGCTACCCAGCTACTTTTCAGCAGCGTCTGTTGTTGAGGGCTCAACCCCGATAACTGACATTGGACCTCGTTGTTCTGTTCGCCGACCTGCCCGTAACTGCTGGTTTCTTCCGCCAGCGGCAACTGGCGACTGATGCGATAGTTCAACTCACCCAGCGCCGGCTTGTCGCCCGACAAGCCCTGTTGGCATTGCTGATGGTGGAAGTGATAGGGCAGGGAAAACGGGTACCAAGTTTCACTCAGCACCTTATAGGTATCTTCTTCTTTGGCCTGCGCGATATTTTTGAGCAGGATCTGGTTGACGATCGACAACATGGGAACCTGGCCCGAAACGCTATGTTGGTTGAGTACCAGGTCTTTGAGTTCCGGGCGTCGCTGCGACAGCTTGAGTGCGCGGGTGTCCTTGGTGTTTTCTTCCAGCTGCAGGGCGAATAAATAGAGCGCCCGCAGGTAGGCAATCGGCGAATCGACCGCTGCAATAGACGAACTGGAGCAGAACTGGTCCCACTTTTCCTGGAACAAGGCCTGGTAGATTGCGCTGGTCTTGGGGGGGATACTGCGTTTATTGCGCGGTGCAGAAGCGGGCGGCGAGACTTGCTGTTCGCGAAATAAGGTTTCCAGTTGCGTGGCAGCGTTCTGGGCCTTGAGATACACCGTGTGGGCATCGTCATCGTTGTACTTTTTCAGTTGCTCGGTAAAGGCCTCTTCGGACAAACGTACGATGTCCAATATCGAGTGGATGTTGAGGCGCCGCAGGGCGGTCTTGAAATCGTCCCGACCGGGAGCGGGCGGGCGTGAGTGATCAATCAGTTGAGCGAGCAACGGGCTGTTGTCGGTTTGCATATTCATACGTTCCTTCACGCCCGCCGATGGGCCGGCGGGCAATGAAAAACGCTATCACGCAGGTTAATGGGGCCAGGTATAGGTATTTACAGGCAGTGTTGGCGCCCGCCGGTTGAGGTGCCCGTACACCGATACCACCTCGCTGCAAGACATGACTCCTAGGCTTTCTGACCATTGTGCAACTCAGGTCATGTGATCATGTCTACTTCACTTCATCGAAACACACCCTCGCTTGTGGCATTTGACCCCCGTGGGTTGGCGGTCCGTAGTGTCGCTTATCTGCGCGCTACCCCTCAGGCTGCTCCGACGGCCCGTATCAGGCGTCAAGTCTATGGGGCCAGCGGCCTGATGCTTGAGCAGTGGGACCCTCGCCTGCATACCCTTAAATCCCGCGAACCATTGACCGAGGCGAATCAGGTGTCGGTGTACAGCCTGTCCGGTACGCTGATCCGCCGCAACGATGTGGATGCAGGCATGCGGCTGATGCTGTCGGCGCCCTCCGGGCAACTGTTGCATGCCTGGGACGGGCGGGGTGCTTATCAGCGCCACGACTACGATGCTTTGCAGCGTCCGGTGGCGGTGTTCGAACAAGCCGGCGACCAAGCGCGCCCCCGATGTGTCGAACGCCTGGTGTATGCCACGCCAACACCCGAGCACCGCGCACTTAACCGCAGCGGCCGTTTGGTACACCATGCCGACCCGGCGGGCACGCAGGTGTACGAGCAGTATGGGATCACTGGGCAAGTGCTTGGACAAACGCGGCGGTTTCGCGAGGCGCCTGGCGATGTGGACTGGCCGCTTGCCCAGGCCGATCAGAACCCGCAGTTGGAAAGCGCGCATTACGCTACACGCTGGGCGTTTGACGTCCTTGGCGGCACCTTGGAACAGGTCGACGCCAAGGGTAATGTTCGGCACTTTGCCTATGGTCTGGACGGGCAGGTGAAACATATTCATCTGACCTTGAAAAGTGGCGCGCGCAAGACCGTGATAGAGCGCTACGTCTACAATGCCGCCGGTCAGGTGGAGGAGGCCCTGTTGGGCAATGGCGTGAGCAGCCTGGCCACCTATCGGGCCGAGGATGGCCGTATGCGCCGACTGGTGGCCCATCGCAAAAATGAGCGGGCAGCGCCGTTACAGGATTTGAGCTACGACTATGATCCGGTGGGAAATATTTCAAACCTGCAGGATCAGGCGCAACCGACGAAATGGAGCCACAACACGCAAGTGCAGGCTTCATATCACTACGAATATGACTCGCTGTACCAATTGACCCAGGCGGCGGGCCGGGAAAGTGTCGCCGCCGCCATCGGGCCGGCGCTCCCCTCGCGTATTTCGTTCGGTTCAACCGATACCGGTCTATGGCGCACCTACGCCCAGTACTATGCCTATGACGAGGGAGGCAACCTGACTCGGCTGCGCCACGTGCCCTCCAGTGGTGTCGGCTACACCCGCCACATGCAAGTCGCAACGGGCAGTAATCGCGCGTTGTCGAGCGAGCATCCGGTTGGCGAATTGGCGCAGGGTTTTGATGCCAATGGCAACCAGAAACAGCTTGGGCGTGGTTTGCCGATGGCGTGGAATGTGCGTAATCAGTTGTCCAGGGTCACGACAATTCAGCGCGAGAAAGAGGACTCGGATGAGGAGGCTTATGTGTATGCGAGCGACGGCCAGCGTGCGCTCAAGCTGACTCGCCAGAAGGTTGCTGGGAGTCTGCAAACGGCTCGTGTGTATTACCTGCCAGGCCTGGAACTGCGCCATCGGCCGTTGCGTAAGCTCAATGTAGTGCGTCTTGAAGTGGCATGTTGCACGGTGGAGGTCTTGCAATGGGAGGTGGGACTCGATAAGGCGGCAGCCGATGAGACCCTGCGCTTTTGCCTGAAGGATCAGCAGTCGAGTCATGGGTTGGAGGTGGGCGAACAGGCTGAGTTACTGAGCCAGGAGAGTTATTTTCCGTATGGGGGGACGGCGTGGTGGGCATCGCGCAATGCGGTGGAGGGCAGCTACAAGACCCGCCGATACTCCGGCAAGGAGCGTGATGGCAGCGGTTTGTATTACTACGGTTTGCGCTACTACGCTCCATGGTTGCAGCGCTGGATAAACCCCGACCCCGCAGGGGGAGGCGCGCAGCTCAATCCTTATCTCATGGCGTTTAACAACCCGGTCACGTTCGTTGATTCAATGGGGTTGCAGCCTACCGCCATGGAAAATATCAAGTTACAGGACGAAATCGTGATGATCCTGGTGCTGGTCTTGCTGGGCCTGGGGGCGGGAGCGCTGCTGGGCAGTGGGGGGGCGGGGGCTGCCGTGGGGGCTATGGTGGGAGGCGTACTGTTTGGTGCCAGCCGCTTTAGTGCCTATCAAAGCAGGCAACCGCAGGCCATGGCCAGCGCAGCGCAACAACAGGAAGAACAGTTCGCCAGGAATATTTCGGAGGCGGCGATCGGGGCGGCGCAGGAGAGTGGGCTGAGTCACGAAGAAACGGAGCGGTTGGTGAATTTTGTCTATGCGCGCCGTCACGCTGAAGAAGGCATTACCTTTTACGTCAGTCAGCGTCAGGGGACCCTGCGTGGCTACGTGGGGCCTGTGGACCTGTCCAGAGACGTCGCTCGCATACTGAGGGAGAGTCGTAACCCGATGCCTGAGTTGAAACGCATGGGCTATAGCGCGATAGTGCTGCGAAGCCCAGAGCGTGAGTCCGTTGCCGCGAGCGGTCAGCAGGCGGGGTCACGGGCGTTCGAGGTGGGGGTGACGACACAGGTGGCTGGTCCAAGTCGCGCACGCGGTGGGCGGCAAGCACAGGCGCAGGTGCCGTTGGTAGCGCCGGCAGCAGCGAGAGCCGCTGCCCCGCAGATGGAGTTCGATACCGCGAGGCTTGTAGATACCCAACTATCGGGCCGCGAGCGTCGCAGTATTGCCCTTACCCTCAGCCACTTGCGTGAAGGGCGGTTCGGCGCGGTTCATTGGCATGCTCACCGAGACCAACTATGGTCCGCTGATTTGCATGGCTACGCCTCTTCTCGCGGGCGTGGTGCCTATCGATTGATGTTCAGCCATCTCGGTGGCCTGCGGTACCGCGTGGAGGGGGTACGTAACCCACACCGATGAGGGCATATCAGCGGCTGCATGCCGATGCGGTGGCGGCGTGGTTTTGCTAGAATGCGCGCCGCGTCGCCTTGGCCGACGCCTTTTTGTATCCGGTTCACCCCTTACGAGGGTAGCCACCTGGAGAGAACACCCATGACTCAACCGATTGTCGTGGCGGCACTGTATAAGTTCGTCACCCTTGAAGATTACGTCGCCCTGCGCGAGCCCCTGTTGCAGGCGATGGTCGACAACGGCATCAAAGGCACCTTGCTGATCGCCGAAGAAGGCATCAACGGCACCGTTTCCGGCAGCCGCGAAGGCATTGACGGCCTGATGGCCTGGCTGAAAAAAGACCCGCGCATGGTCGATATCGACCACAAGGAATCCTACTGCGACGACCAGCCGTTCTATCGCACCAAGGTCAAACTCAAGAAAGAGATCGTGACCCTGGGCGTTGAAGGCGTCGACCCGAACAAAAAGGTCGGTACCTACGTCGACCCGCAGGATTGGAACGCGCTGATCAGCGACCCGGAAGTGTTGTTGATCGACACCCGTAACGACTACGAGGTGTCGATTGGCACGTTCGAAGGCGCAATCGACCCGAAAACCACCAGTTTTCGCGAATTTCCCGACTACATCAAAGCCAACTTCGACCCGGCCAAGCACAAGAAGGTCGCTATGTTCTGCACCGGCGGCATTCGCTGTGAGAAGGCGTCGAGCTACATGCTCAGCGAAGGCTTCGATGAGGTCTACCACCTCAAGGGCGGTATCCTGAAGTACCTCGAAGAGGTGCCCCAGGAAGAAACCAAATGGCAGGGCGACTGCTTTGTGTTCGACAATCGCGTGACCGTGCGCCACGACTTGAGCGAAGGCGACTACGATCAATGTCATGCCTGCCGCACACCCGTGAGCGTAGAAGACCGCACCTCTGAGCATTATGTGGCCGGCATCAGTTGCCCCCATTGCTGGGATAAGCTGCCGGAGAAGACCCGTCGCAGTGCGATCGACCGCCAGAAGCAGATCGAACTGGCCAAGGCCCGCAACATGCCGCACCCGATTGGTTACAACTACAAGCAAACCCCTTCCGAGGCCTGAGCCATGTCTGCGCGCCTGCTCTATGTAATGGACCCGATGTGTTCCTGGTGCTGGGGCTTTGCCCCGGTGGCACAAGCGCTGGTAGAGCAGGCCCAGGCGGCCGGCGTGGACGTGCACCTGGTGGTGGGCGGCTTGCGCACCGGCAGCGGCGCGGCGCTGGAGCCGACTACCCGGCGCTATATCCTTGAACACTGGCAGGCCGTCACCGACGCCACCGGCCAGCCGTTCAAGCGTGAGGGCGCGTTGCCCGACGGGTTTGTCTACGACACGGAGCCGGCGTGCCGCGCGATCGTCACCGCACGCAGCCTGGCGCCGGATTGTGCCTGGAAGCTGCTGGGGCTGATCCAGCGCGCGTTCTATGTCGAAGGTCGGGACGTGACCCTGGCCCCTGTGCTGGTGGAACTGGCCGAGCAGGCCGGTATTCCACGCATCGAGTTTGCCGGCGAGTTCGACCGTGCCGATCAGCACGCGGCCACGGCGGCTGATTTTACCTGGGTGCAGGACCTGGGCATTGCCGGGTTCCCGACCCTGCTGGCCGAGCGCAACGGCCAGTTGGCCTTGCTGACCAATGGTTACCAGCCGCTGTCCGAGCTGTCGCCGTTACTGGGTCGATGGCTGGAGCGAGCTGCCTGTGTATGAACAGCCTCCACGCACCGACCGCCTGACCTGGGCGGAAATTCGCCGCCTGGCCCTGCGTCACAAGAAATCCCTGTGGGTCGCCAACGGCGTCGCCGTGCTCGCCACCCTGTGCAGCGTGCCTATCCCGCTGTTGTTGCCGTTGCTGGTGGACGAAGTGCTGCTGGGCCATGGCGATGCCGCTCTCAAGGTGATGAACCACGCGCTGCCCCTGGGTTGGCAAAAAGCTGCTGGCTATATCGGCCTGATGCTCATGGTCACCCTGGCCCTGCGCTGCGGCGCGCTGGTGTTCAACGTGGTGCAGGCGCGGCTGTTTGCGCGCTTGGCCAAGGACATCGTGTACCGCATCCGCGTGCGCCTGATCGAACGTCTCAAGCGTATCTCCCTGGGTGAGTACGAAAGCCTGGGCAGCGGTACGGTCACCACCCACCTGGTGACCGACCTGGACACCCTGGACAAATTCGTTGGCGAAACCCTCAGCCGTTTCCTGGTGGCGATGCTGACCCTGGTTGGCACTTCGGCGATCCTGGTGTGGATGCATTGGCAACTGGCGTTGCTGATCCTGTTGTTCAACCCGTTAGTGATCTACGCCACGGTGCAGTTGGGCAAGCGCGTCAAGCATCTCAAGAAGCTGGAAAACGACAGTACTTCACGCTTTACCCAGGCGCTGACCGAAACCCTGGATGCCATCCAGGAAGTGCGCGCCGGCAACCGCCAGGGCTTTTTCCTCGGGCGCCTGGGCCAACGTGCCCAGGAAGTGCGTGACTACGCCATCCATTCCCAGTGGAAAACCGACGCGTCGAGCCGCGCCAGTGGCTTGCTGTTCCAGTTCGGCATCGACATCTTCCGCGCCGCGGCCATGCTCACCGTGCTGTTTTCCGACCTGTCCATCGGCCAGATGCTCGCGGTGTTCAGTTACCTGTGGTTCATGATCGGCCCGGTGGAACAACTGCTGAACCTGCAATACGCCTATTATGCGGCGGGCGGCGCGCTGTCGCGGATCAACGAGCTGCTGGCGCGTGCCGATGAACCGCAATACCCAGGCGGCGCAGACCCGTTCAGCGGGCGCGAGACGGTCGGCATCGAAGTGCGTGGCCTCGACTTTGGCTACGGCGAAGACCTGGTGCTCAACCAGTTGAACCTGGCCATCGCACCGGGTGAAAAGGTGGCAATTGTCGGCGCCAGCGGCGGCGGCAAAAGCACCCTGGTGCAACTGTTGCTGGGGCTCTATACGCCCCAGGCCGGCAGTATTCGTTTTGGCGCTGCCACTCAGCAGGAGATCGGCCTGGAGACCATCCGCGAGAACGTCGCGGTGGTGCTGCAACACCCGGCGCTGTTCAACGACACCGTGCGCGCCAACCTGACCATGGGCCGTACCCGCACCGAACAAGCCTGCTGGCAGGCGCTGGAAATCGCCCAACTGGATGCTACTGTCAAAGCACTGCCTTTGGGCCTGGACAGCGTGGTCGGGCGCTCGGGCGTGCGTTTTTCCGGGGGGCAGCGCCAACGCCTGGCCATTGCCCGCATGGTGCTCGCCGAGCCTAAAGTGGTGATTCTGGACGAGGCCACGTCTGCATTGGACGCGGCCACCGAGTACAACCTGCACCAGGCTCTGGCGCGGTTTCTCAGTGGGCGTACTACACTGATCATCGCCCACCGGCTGTCTGCGGTGAAGCAGGCTGACCGAGTGCTGGTGTTCGATGGCGGGCACATTGCCGAGGACGGCGACCATCAGCAGTTGATTGCCGATGGCGGGTTGTACGCCAAACTGTACGGACACTTGCAACAAGTACGTTGATTTAGCTTAGGCTGTGCTATCGGGAGCGGATTTTCGCGTGCGTATCAAGCTGTGCATGTGCAAGGGACTTCATGAAGCAAAAGCGGACTCTCGGAACGCCACGCCTGTTGGGTATTGTCTGGCCCTTTATCGCCGTCGTGTTGTTCCAGGCATTGTTAGGCTGCGTCAGTCTCTACGTGCTTTCGGCAGTGCGGGGCTATGTGGCGGGCGAAAGCCTGTGGTCCAAGGGCCAGAAAGATGCCATTTACTACCTGACCCTCTACGCCGATAACCGCAACGACGCCACCTACCTCAAATACCAGCAGGCCATTGCCGTGCCCCAGGGTGGGCATGAATTGCGCATTGCCCTGGACCGTCCCAATCCCGACATGGAGGCCGCGCGCCTGGGTATTCTCAAGGGCGGCAACCATCCGGACGACGTTTCCAGCCTGATCTGGCTGTACCTCAACTTCCGTCATTTCAGCTACCTGGAAAAAGCCATTGAACTGTGGACGGTGGGCGACGGCTACCTGGTGCAGTTGGATGAGCTGGCCCAGGAGATGCACGGCGCCATTACCTCCGGCTACGTCAGCGATGACGATGTCCATAGTTGGAAGGCGCGCATCACGGCCATCAATGAAGGAGTGACGCCCGCCGCCAAGGCGTTCAGCGATGCCCTGGGCGAAGGTTCGCGGATGATCCTGCGGCTGTTGTTGATCACTAACCTGGCGACCGCCCTGGGCCTGATCGTGTTGGCGTTGCTGCGCACCCACAAGTTGCTGGCCCAGCGTCATGCCTTTGCCGATGCGCTGCAAGCGGAGAAGGAGCGGGCGCAGATCACGTTGGAGTCGATTGGCGACGGGGTGATTACCACCGATGTCGACGGGGCCATTGCCTACATGAACCCTGCAGCCGAAGCTTTGACCCACTGGCGCTCGGAGCAGGCCCAGGGCCTACCGCTGGCGGCGCTGTTCAAGCTGTTGGATGAAAACGCCGAGCCCGACGGCTTCACCCTGATTGAACACATCGTCAAGGGCCAGTTCAGCGGCGGCAGCGAGCATTCCAAGCTGATCCAGCGCCTGGACGGCAGCACCGTCTCGGTGACCCTGGTGGGCGCGCCGATCCGCAGCGCCGGCAAGATCAGCGGTGCGGTGCTGGTGCTGCACGACATGACCCAGGAACGCCAGTACATCGCCAACCTTTCCTGGCAGGCCACCCACGACGCCTTGACCGGCCTGGCCAACCGTCGCGAGTTCGAGTTCCGGCTTGAACAGGTGCTGCAGCAGGTCGCGCGCCAGCAAAATGGGCGACATGCCTTGATGTTCCTTGACCTCGACCAATTCAAGCTGGTCAATGACACCTGTGGCCACGCGGCGGGCGATGAATTGCTGCGCCACATCTGCGCGCTGCTGCAGTCGGACCTGCGCGAGGGCGATACCCTGGCTCGGTTGGGCGGAGACGAGTTTGGCATCCTGCTGGAAAACTGCCCGGCGCCGGTGGCGGAAAAAATCGCCGAGAGCCTGCGCCATACCGTGCAGAGCTTGCACTTCGTGTGGAAGGGGCGGCCCTTCATGACCACTGTCAGCATCGGCCTGGTGCATATCTCCCAAACCCCGACCACCCTGGAAACCTCCCTGCGCGCCGCCGACATGGCGTGCTACATGGCCAAGGAAAAAGGGCGCAACCGCGTGCAGGTCTACCACGTCGATGACTCGGAATTGTCTCTGCGGTTTGGCGAGATGGCCTGGGTACAGCGGCTGCATATTGCCCTTGAGGAAGACCGCTTTTGCCTCTACGCCCAGGAAATTGCGCCGTTGGGCACTACCGACGCCGGCAATGGACACATTGAAATTCTCTTGCGTCTGCATGACGAAGCGGGGCGGATCATTTTGCCCAACAGTTTTATTCCGGCCGCCGAACGTTACGGTTTGATGACGTCCCTGGACCGTTGGGTAGTGGAAAACGTATTCAAGATTATCGCCCGCTGCATGCATGAGCGTCCGGGCCGACCCATGGCCATGTGTGCGATTAATCTGTCAGGAATAACCATTGGCGACGATGACTTTTTAGGATTTTTACGTCAGAAATTCGATACTTACAACATTCCACCGGAAATGATTTGTTTTGAAATAACTGAAACCAGCGCTATCGCCAATTTGGGCAGCGCGATTCGATTTATTAATGAACTCAAAGCGTTAGGCTGCCATTTTTCCCTTGATGACTTTTGCGCCGGAATGTCCTCATTCGCATATTTGAAACATTTACCTGTAGACTTCCTGAAGATCGATGGAAGTTTCGTAAAGGATATGCTGGACGACCCGATTAACCGCGCCATGGTCGAAGTGATCAACCACATCGGCCACGTCATGGGTAAGCGCACAATTGCCGAGTTTGTTGAAACACCGCAGATCGAACAGGCTTTACTTGAGATAGGTGTGGATTACGCTCAGGGCTACCTGATTGAACGCCCGCAATTGTTTACCTTTGATAGCCTGCAGTGCCGCCCTGAGCGGCCGCAGCCACTGTTATTCAAGGCGCCCGGCACTTTCCGCTGAAACATTTGCTGGTCTGTACAATCACACTTGAAAAGGAGCCCCACAGTGATCGACACCTTCAACAGAACCGGCCCGCTTATGGAAGCCTCGAGTTACCCTGCCTGGGCGCAACAGCTGATCCAGGACTGTAGCGAGAGCAAGCGCCGGGTTGTCGAGCACGAACTGTATCAGCGCATGCGTGACAACGCCCTCAGCGCCAAGACCATGCGCCACTACCTCATTGGGGGTTGGCCGGTGGTAGAACAGTTTGCCTTGTACATGGCGCAGAACCTGACCAAGACCAAGTTTGCCCGTCATCCTGGGGAGGACATGGCGCGCCGTTGGCTGATGCGCAACATTCGCGTGGAGCTCAACCATGCCGACTACTGGGTCAATTGGGCACGGGCTCACGGCGTCAGCCTTGAAGAGCTGCAAGCGCAGGAGGTACCGCCCGAGTTGCACGCCCTGAGTCATTGGTGCTGGCACACCAGCTCGGCGGATGCGTTGATCGTCGCGATTGCCGCCACCAACTACGCGATCGAGGGGGCGACGGGGGAGTGGTCCGCGGTGGTCTGCTCTACCGGTGTTTATGCTGCCGCCTTCCCGGAGGAAGATCGCAAGCGGGCGATGAAGTGGCTGAAGATGCACGCCCAATACGACGACGCCCACCCTTGGGAAGCCCTGGAAATCATCTGCACCCTGGCCGGGACCAACCCGAGCAAGGCCCTGCAGGAAGAGTTGCGCCAGGCGGTGTGCAAGAGCTACGACTACATGCACTTGTTCCTGGAAAGCTGTATGCGTCTAGAGAATGCGGAGAAAGACAAGGCGCCAGCCGTTCGCGAGCGCCCTGTGCGCATCGCCAGCGAGGCGTAGCGGTAATTGTGGCGAGGGAGCAAGCTCCCTCTCCACAACTGACCCTACCCCGCCATCGCCAGGCGGTTACGACCTTCGCGCTTGGCCACATACAACGCATTGTCGGCCCGACGCAGCAGGCTTTCAGCTGACTCGGCCGCCAGCAGCGTCGAGCAACCGAGGCTCACGGTCAGTTCGATTCGGGTACCCTCCACCCAGTAGTCCTGGGCTTGTGCCGCCTGGCGCAGGCGCTCTCCCACCATCCTCGCGGCATCGCGACCGGTGTTGGAGAGCAGGATCAAAAACTCTTCCCCGCCAAACCGGAACACCATGTCCACGTTGCGCAACTGGCGTTTGATCGCCCCCGCCACGGCGCGCAGCACGCTGTCGCCCGCGGCATGCCCATGGGTGTCGTTTATTTTCTTGAAGTGGTCGATGTCCAGCATCAACAGCGACAGCGGGTGCAAATGCCGGCGTGCCATGTCGATTTCTCGCTGCAGCGTCTGGTCCATGGCCACACGGTTGCCGGTTTCGGTCAACGGGTCACGCAGGGCGCTGCGGGTGGCGGCGCGGTAGAGCAGGGCGTTGCGCATCGGATAAAGCAAGGTCACCAGCAGCAGTTCGAGCTGGCTCAGTTCTTCTTCAAGCAACCGCTGGTTACGACGAAAGACCAGTTCCCCCAGGTGCTCGCCTTCATGGCTCAGGGTGTAGCTGACGGAGTGATGACCCCGGTGACCAAACTCCAGGCGCAGGTCGCTGGCGGCGTGACGGTATTGCAACGCGTCCAGCGGCACCAGGCGCTGTACCTCGCGAAAGAACAGACCCAGGATGCGCTCCGGCTCCAGGCTGGTCTGCAACTGCTGGTTCAGTTGCTGGCGAAGTTCGGCGAGGGTGGCGGGGCGGCGTGGGCGTAAGGATGGCTGGCCAAATCCCAGGCGTTGCAATTTGGCACTGTCAAAGTCAATTGCGTTGGTCTGGGTGGGGGTTTTCATAAGCGCGTGGCCTCTAAGCACTGGGCTGTCTTACAGGCGGGATGAGAGTGGCGAGTGCCAAGCGTCTTACTGATCCGTCAGTTCCGTAAAACATTGGAAACAGTTTAAACCGCTTTTCCTTGGGTTATAACCCCGGGGCACTGCCGCACGTCTTGTCATCGCCGAACCTGCTTGAACAGTACTAGAGCGAGATTCATGCCAAGTGTATTTGGCTGGTAAAAATCCTTATAAATCAATTAACTAATTTTTAAGTAAGAAAAGTCCGTTAAAGCATGGCGCCAGTTATTTGGCTGATTTGGGCCGACGTTACTGCCGGCCCGGTTAACCTTACTGTTTCGGTGGGGCGAGATGTTTGTCGCAAATAAACAACGCTTCGGTTATCCGCACACAAAGTACACCACCCCTCATCACTACTAGACCAAGGTGGTACGGTCGATCTGCGCGATGGAAGTGACCCCGGTCAGGGTCATGGCCACGCGCATTTCCTTGGCAAAGATGTCCAGCAGGTTCTCCACCCCATGCTGGCCCTCGGCGGCCAGCGCGTAGGCGGTGGCACGCCCCAGCAGGCACGCCTTGGCACCCAGGGCGAGCATGCGCACCACGTCGAGCCCGGAGCGAATGCCCGAATCCACCAGCACGGTCAGGTCATCGCCCACCGCTTCGGCAATCGGCGGCAACGCCTTGGCCGTGGAGAGCACCCCGTCGAGCTGGCGGCCGCCATGGTTGGAGACCACGATGCCGTCGGCACCGAAACTCACCGCGTCCTTGGCATCCTGCGGGTCGAGGATGCCCTTGATGATCATCGGGCCTTTCCAGAACTCGCGGATCCACTCCAGGTCTTTCCAGCTGATCGACGGGTCGAAGTTGTTGGCCAGCCAGCCAATGTAGTCCTCCAGGTGGGTGGGTTTGCCCAGGTATTTGGAGATATTGCCCAGGTCGTGGGGGCGGCCCATCAAGCCCACATCGAAGGCCCATTGCGGCTTGGTCACCGCCTGCAACATGCGCCGCTGCGCCGCGTAGGGGCCGGACATGCCCGAGTGCGCGTCACGGTAGCGTGCGCCCGGTGTCGGCATGTCAACGGTGAACACCAAGGTAGTCACCCCGGCGGCCTGCGCCCGCTCCAGGGCGTTGCGCATGAAACCGCGATCCTTGAGCACATACAGCTGGAACCAGATCGGCTGCGGGCTCTGCGACGCCACTTCCTCAATCGAACACACCGACACTGTCGACAGGCAGAAGGGGATGTTTTTGTTGGCCGCCGCCCTGGCCGCTTGCACTTCACCGCGTCGCGCGTACATGCCGGTCAGGCCGACCGGGCTGAGGATCACCGGCATCGCCAGTTCGGTGCCGAACAGCTGGGTGGTAAGACTCAGGTCGTCGACATTGCGCAGGATGCGTTGGCGCAGGCTGATCTCGGCCAGGTCCGAACTGTTGGCGCGCAGCGTGTGCTCGGCGTAGGCGCCGCCGTCGATGTAATCGAACAGAAAGCGCGGCAACTTGCGCTTGGCCGCGGCGCGGTAGTCGGAAGCGGACGAGATGATCATCGACGGTGTCTCCACAGGGCAAAGTGCTACACCCTAAGCAAAGTTATGCCATGATGAAAACAACTTTTATCACTGCTATCCAGTCGCCAAAGGAATACTGATGAACCTGCGAACCTTGCGTGCGTTTGTCGAAGTGGTGCGCCAGGGCGGGTTCTCCCAGGCGGCCGAAGTGGTCGCCCTGACCCAGTCCACCGTCAGCAAAGCGGTCAAGACCCTGGAGGACGAATTGGGCATGCCACTGCTCAATCGTCTGGGCCACAAGAACGAACTCACCGCCGCCGGCGAAATTGCCTACCGCCGTGCCCTGGTAATGCTCGCCGAACGCACCGACCTGATGGCTGAAATCAACGACCTGCGCGGCCTCAAGCGCGGCGTGCTGCGCATCGGCCTGCCGCCAGTGGGGTGCGGCGTGCTGTTCGCGGCCATGTTTGCCACTTATCGCAGCCGCTACCCGGGCATCGACATCGAACTGACCGAATACGGCAGTAAAAGGCTGCGCGAATGCCTGGAAGCGGGGGAGGTCGATCTGGCGGCACTGCTGCTGCCGGTGGACGAAGGCTTCGACTATCAGCCAGTACGCAACGAACCTCTGATCGCAGTGCTGCCCGTCAGCCACCCACTGGCCCGCCGCAAGCGAATCGACTTCACCGACCTGGCGGACTCGCCGTTCATCCTGTTCGAAGCGGGTTTTGCCCTCAACGCCAAGATCCTCAGCGCCTGCGAACGCAAAGGCGTGACCCCCAAAGTCACCGCCCGCAGCGGGCAGATCGACTTTATCGTCGACCTGGTCACCGCCGGCCTGGGCGTCGCCTTCCTGCCGCGAATGCTGGCGCACAAGCACCAACACCCCGGCATCGCCCTGATCCCCCTGGACGAGCCCCACACCGATTGGCACATCGCCCTGGCCTGGCGCGCCAGCGCCCACCTGCCACCGGCAGCGCGAGCCTGGTTGGAGCTGGCCAAGGAACCGTCGTATTCAAGCGAGCAGGGGGGCGATTTACGGAAAGTGTCAGAGGATGCTTGACTTCTTCTTTTTAATCAGTAACATACGGCGCATTCCGCGATAGCTCAGTTGGTAGAGCAAATGACTGTTAATCATTGGGTCCCTGGTTCGAGTCCAGGTCGTGGAGCCAGATAGAGAAAAGCCTGCAGAGATGCAGGCTTTTTTTTTGCTTGGGATTTGACCCAGCCCCCAGCAATCCAAACGCTTACAGGTCATTTCCAAGACCTTTATCCCTAATATCTCACTGATCCATTCGAATGATCCGTTAAATCAGCTTGGAAGTTTGTTGCTTCATGCTGCTGATGGACGCTTTCGCCTCAAGAATTTGATACCGGTGTTCGCTCAAGATTTCGATTTGATCCTTGTCGACACCGGGGGGAAGAGGCATGTATAGGCAGCTTCGAGGGTGTCGCCTAAGCGGCTGTCCAAGTCGCCGAAGCTCGCAGGTTGCTCTAGGTAGGCAGCCTCATACCAAGCGCACTCTGTGAAGACGACTGGCAGTTTGAACAGCTGGGTTTGCAACGATGTGAGGTTTTCGAGTTTCATGTGTCTCTCCGCAAAAAGCCCAAAACGGCGAGACACGTCGCCCATACGGCGAGTGTTCCCCGCATGGCTGAATAGCTACAAATCAGGACACGGACAAGGCCGGCGTCTTAAAGCTAATAGGCCACCGGTTGGTTACTGATGGCTGAGGGTGTCGCGATGGATCAAGAAGTGACGACTTTCCCGTAAACCTCGTAAAGGCTCTTCAAAATGGGGAAGCCAAAACAGAGAACCAGGAGCCAGAATTGCCAACGAAGCACCGTTATGTTTGATTCTAGTTTTGACACTGAGCTTTGAAATTGACTGGCTTGGCGTTCGACCAGAGTTCGCAAATCCGCGCCTTGCTCCTTAATCAAGGCGGTGAGGTCAGTACGTAATGCAGTGATCGAACCCTGAAGGTGCGACTCGGTACGCTCTAAGTCGGATATTGAAGCGAAATCTTTCACATCGTCCTCCCATGCATCTACAACAGCTTTAGCTTTGTTATTTGGCACACTGATGGATGTCAGCGCGTCATATAAGGCAAGCGATAGTTTCATCATGTCTCCTGCGATTGGCAAGTGACGTAAAGACCCCACCTGACGGCAGGCTCCCGTCACAGTGAGGGTTGGTGCATTCGGTCGGCGAGAATGCCGACGACTGTCCGCGCTACCGAATATTTTGCGAACTACAGCTGATCAACACGGATAGCGTGGTGACCTTCAAGATCCATGTCACCTCGGCAAGTGCTGTCTACGACAGCGAACCAGTCCAGATAATCGACTTAAACGTTATGGCGATCCAGTCAGACGTTTCTTGGAATCTTGTAGGGAATGTGCGGCATCTAGTGAACTGCGCGTTCTGGACCCGTTGGAGGGAGCTAATGACAGCCAAATTGATCCGATTTGCCTGTGGCTCCGCCTTAGATTTATGACTGGTGTTCTGTAAGTCTATCGCTGTAATTACTCTTACAAGGCTTTGCGGCATCCCCCCTCGTGAAAATCGGCGTGACAAACACCGAAGTCACCCGCAACGGCGATACAGATAAGGGGGCTGCAGCCCACGCAATGGAGTGCACCTGACTGACAGTCAGGCATGGCCCGGTCATCGCTTCACGGCCTTCACCCGACTCAGGATCTCGCGGCGCCGGTTTCGTCAGCCAATGCAGTCTCCACCCGCCCACTTCTGCGCAAGTGAGCCACCGGCATGCGGCTGCGTGAGGCCATTTTTTGGCCGGCTTAACGCGCTTAAAACGTGAGGCCGAGCACTACGGCAAGATCAACATCCAAGATGGCACTTACAGGCTCAGGCACTGCTGTTACGGAAACTGCCCGGCGTAATGCCGACTACTTTTTTAAAGGCACGGGTCATGTGGCTTTGATCGAAGAAGCCGCAAGTGAATGACGCTTCTGCGAGACTGGACCCGGTGCGCAGCAGTTTTTGGACCTGGGCGATTCTTCTCTGGATTTGATAGCTGTGGGGGGAGATGCCAACGCTTTTTTTGAACACCCGGATCAGGTAAAGAGGGTCGAGGTTCACCAGTTGCGCCAGCTCTTCCAGCGACAGATGTTTGTCGAACTCATCTTCGAGCTTCTTCTTGATCTTTTGCACGGCGTGCTGCTCAGCCGCACTGACTGGTTCGATGGGCGCTCCGCTGCGCTCGAAAAGTTCTGTCACCAGATCCAGAAGGATAGTTTCCCGCTCAAGGCTGGGTGGGGATTTTTCAATGAGTTGATGCTGATGCAAAAAGATGCGGGCGAAGTCGGGGGCCTGGCTCAGAGCTGTTTGAAAAAGATGAATATGATCCTCTGAAAAGCGCCCTTGAAACACTACGCGATTGACCCATTCGGGGTCGATATAGAGCATTCGATACATCCAGCCCTCATCGTGGCCTGGCAAGCCGTCGTGGATCTCCCCAGGGGTAATGGTGACCACACTGCCAGCGACACCCATGTAGTAACTGCCGCGATAAAATAGCTTTTCAACACCGCTACTTATAACGCCGATAGCGTATCTGTCATGTGAATGTCGGCCGAAAGATTGGGTGCTATAACGCGCAGATAGCAACTCGCAGTCGCCTTCGGGTATACGCCAGAATTGAACAAAATCCTTATCTTTTTGAGGGGCTTTTTCACTGCGAATCCCGTCCATCCATTGTCCAGTTTTGTGCAATACGTATGAAAAAAAGGTCGCTAAATTTAGCACCTATTTCATAAAACAAGCTAGGGGATGCGATGTCTACAAAACTGGTAATTGGGGATTTTAATAAGTCGTCATGGTCATTTCGTGCGTGGCTGGTTCTTGTGACAGCCGACGTTTCGTTTGAAACCCTTCAGCTGAAACTGGAACAGAGCGACACCCGCCAGCAAATCCTCGAACACTCGCCTTCTGGCCGAGTCCCGGCGCTGTTACTCAATGGCATAGTGATCAACGACAGCCTGGCCATCAGCGAATACGTTGCCGACGCCTATCCTGGCGCCAACCTCTGGCCCCAAGACCCGCAGGTCAAAGCACTCGCGCGCGCCGCAGCGGCGGAGATGCACTCCGGCTTCACGCACCTGCGCACACAGATGTCGTTCGGCCTGAACACCGGTGATACCCCTGAAACGCTTACCGCCCAGACGCGTGAAGAAGTCATGCGCGTGTTCGATATCTGGAACAACCTGCGCGCGCTGAGCGGTTCGAAGCAGTTCCTCTGCGGCGACTTCGGCATTGTGGATGCCATGTTTGTTCCGGTGGTATTTCGTTTCCGTCGTTATGGTATTGCCATACCGGCACAACTGCAGGGATATGTCGACAACATCCTGGCGTATGCACCGGTACAACAATGGTTGAAGCTGGCGGCACAAGAAGTTTAAAGAACAGCACTACTGATATCGATTAAAGATAACGACAAAAAACTTTTGTTGACCGCATGCAGGAAAGACCTCAGGGGCTTTTCTGCTTTGCCGAGTCTGACTTTTGTAATAAATGGGGATAAAGCTGTGAGTGTTCATAACGTTAATACCAGTGATTCAGGGCGTGACGGGCAAGTCTACGATGTCATCGGTATAGGTTTTGGGCCCGCGAACATCGCCTTGGCCATTGCCCTGGAAGAATTAGGCTTTGCGGGAACACGCCTGTTCCTGGAGCGCCAGGGCAGTACGAAATGGCAACCGGAGATGATGCTGTCGGGCAGCGATATCCAGAATCATCCGAGCCGCGATCTGGTGACGCCACGCAACCCGCGCAGCCGCTACACCTTCACCAACTTCCTGTTCGAAAATGATCGGCTTTTCGAGCACCTCAATCTTGGTTTGGAGTTTCCGCTGCGCAGCGAATTCGCCGAGTACGTGCGCTGGGTCGCGGGTTTCTTTGCCAAGGACGTGGTTTACAACCAGGCCGTGACATCGATTCAGGCAGACCCTGTCAGCAACCTGTATTGCGTGACTACGCAAACCGGGAGCAAGTTTTTTGCCCGCTCGCTGGTCGTCGCACCCGGGCGGACACCCGTGATCCCGCAGGCATTCACCGACTGCGCCGCCGACCAGGTTTTCCATTTGACCCAGTACCTCGGGCGGTTGGCGCAACTAGCGCAACAGCGCGAGTTGAAGCGGGTCGCGGTAGTAGGCGGCAGCCAGAGTGCGATCGAGATCATGCTGCACCTGCGCCATAGCTACCCACACCTCGAGATCATCAACATCCAGCGCGGCTACGGTTTCCGCCTCAAGGACACCAGCCAGTTCAGCGAGCATGTGTACTTCCCGTCCTTTGTTGACCAGTACTACAACAGTTCCGCCGAAGCGAAGAAGAACATCAACCGCCACTTGCATTACACCAACTACTCCGCTGCTGACGCCGACGTGATCTCGGAGTTGTATGTAGGCATGTATGAAGACAAGTTGCAGGGTAAAAACAGAACCACCATCAAGAGTTTCAGTGACATCCAGGCTTGCACAGCCACCGGCCACAGCTACTCGCTGACGCTACTCGACACCCAGGCCGGGACCACCGAACAACTGCCTGAGTTGGACGCTGTCGTGCTGGCTACCGGATTCCGCAATCTGGGCACCGGCGCCCAAGACGAACATTTCCCCTCCATTCTGCGCGACCTGGCCGAAAGCCTGGACTGTGATGCCCAGGGCGTGATTCGCATCGGACGTGATTATCGCCTGTCCGCGCGCGCAGGCTGCAACTTACCGGCGCTTTACCTCAACGGTTTGTGCGAGTCGTCCCACGGCTACGGCGATGCAGGCTCCTTCAGCCTGTTGTCGCTGCGGGCCCGGGAAATTTTCACGTCGTTGAGCGAACAACTGGGGCTGGAAGACGCCGCAGAAAAAATCGCCTGAGTCGCCTTTGATCGCACGCACCTCGACCCCTTATATGAGTAGGCCGTAAATGGAAATTTCAGGAATGGATGAGTTGGGTATATTTGCCGAGGTCGAGTCCCAGGCGCGAAGTTATTGCCGCAGTTTCCCCGTGGTCTTCGACCAGGCTCAGGGCAGCTATCTGTACGACCTCAAGGGGCAGGCCTACATCGACTTTCTAAGTTGCGCCGGCTCGGTCAACTATGGTCACAACCCTAAACCGGTCAAGGCAGCGGTAATCGACTACTTGCAACGTGACGGGATCCAGGCGGCGCTGGACATGCACAGCCGGGCCAAGCAGGAGTTTCTCTTCAACTTGCGCAAGATCATTCTTGAGCCACGGGCGCTGTCTTACAAAATGCAGTTCACCTCGCCCACGGGCACCAGCGTGGTGGAGTCGGCCATCAAACTGGCGCGCAAGGTCACCGGGCGGCAGCACATCGTCGCGTTCACCAATGGCTTTCACGGGATGTCGAACACCTCGCTGGGGCTGACCGGAAACCGCGATAATCGCCAACCTGGCGTCGATCCCTATGTGTTCCGCATGCCCTACGACGGTTACCTAAAAGGTCTGGATTCCGTCGAGTATTTCGAACGATTGCTGAACGACAACAGCTCTGGCATGGATCTTCCGGCGGCGGTGATTCTGGAAACCATTCAGGGCGAAGGCGGGATCAACGTAGCGTCCGCCGACTGGCTGGTGCGCTTGCGCAAACTGACGGCTGAGCACGACATCCTGCTGATCATCGATGATATCCAGGCCGGTTGCGGCCGCACCGGGACCTTCTTCAGTTTCGAACCGTCCGGTATCACCCCGGACATGGTCTGCCTGTCGAAATCCCTCAGTGGTTACGGACTGCCGTTCGCCCTGCTGCTGCATCGTCCAGAGCTGGATCAATGGTCGCCCGGCGAAGACAACGGCACCTTCCGTGGCAACACCCTGGCCTTCGTCGCCGCGACCAAAACCTTGCAGGAATTCTGGAGCGACGACCGTCTGGTCAAGCACATCCAGGCCAATGAAACGCTCCTGAAGTCCTGGTTCGCCAAGGTCACCGAGCGCTTCGCTGTGCATATCAAGCAGGTGCGTGGGCGCGGGCTGTTTTATGGCATCGAGTTCTACGATGCGTCATTGACCGCCGCGGTCACGCGCGCGTGCTTTACGCGCCGATTGATCATCGAGCGCTGCGGCCCGCAAGATCAGGTGCTCAAGTTGATGCCGGCCCTGACCATCGACGCAGAAACCCTGCAGAGCGGACTGGCGAGCATTTTCGAGGCCATGCAACAGGTACTGGAATACCCCTCGTCCAGCGAATCGGACACGGATACAGATACGTTGCGCTTTACCAATGAGGTCTCCCATGTCGACTAATAACAACCGGGCAATCATCGAGCTGACCATCGGCGGGCTGATGCTCAGCCTGTCAGCACTGGCGGTGGCTTTCGCCCATATCGGCGCCGGTGGTGCCGGATTCTATCGGATGCTGATCGCCTCGATCCTGTTCTTCCTGCTCCTCAAGGTGCGCAAGACGCCGGTGCGACTCAAAAGCGCCAAGGCCCAGCTCTACACTGCACTGGCCGGAGTATTTCTGGCGATCGACCTGGTGCTGTGGCATCAGAGCATCTACATCGTTGGCCCGGGCATCGGATCGATCCTGACCAACTGCCAGGTGTTCTTCATGACCTTGCTGGGGCTGTACCTGTTGAAGGAAAAGCCCTCGATCTACTTCCTGATTTCCATCTCGCTGGCCTTCGTCGGGCTGTACCTGTTGCTGTTGCCGGAAATGACCAGCGGAGTCGGGATCAAAGGCGTGGTGTATGGGGTGCTGTCGGGGCTGGCGTATGCCATTTGCGTGTACTTCCTGAAGCTCAATACTCAGCTGCCTGATGGTGGCGGTGACAAGATTGCGCAGATGCTCAACTTGAGTCTGTGGGCAGCCCTGGTATTGCTGGTATACGCGCTGGCGACCGGGGAAAGCCTGGCCATTGTGGACGGACAAACCTTGGTGATGCTGGTGATTTACGGGGTACTGGTGCAATTCGTCGGTTGGCTGCTGGTCAATCGTTCGATCGGCGCCCTCAGCCTGGGGCTGGCCGGACTGATCCTGCTGCTCGAACCAGTGATTACTTACTTCATCGACGTCGCTTTTCTCGGCAAGGCAAGCTCCTCGCTACAGATCGCCGGCGCGCTACTGACTATCTTCGCGGTGTACATCGGCTCAATCAAGCCGCCGGAAAAGGCTCAGAACTTACCTGAGGCTATCTGACGGATGAGGGGGGGGGCACGGCATCTGTGAACTTGGTTGCGTGCCCCCAATCGATAAGCTACGTGCAGGCCTACAAGGTTTGCGCGTAGTCGTTTATATCCGTTGCGGCCAAACAGACATAAACGCGTGTCACATTATAAAAGCTGTCAAACTAATGCAATTATCGGTAAGCGGGATGGACGCAACTGCGGTGTTCATGGTGATCTAGGAGTTTCCATGAAGTATCGGATTAATTAGGATAGCCTTAGGGATGTAATTTTATATATTTTGTAGAATGTCTTTGTAAAACTTTTGCTTGTTTTTCTATTCGAGTCCAAGTCGTGCCAGATAGTGAAAAGCCTGTAGAGATACAGGCTTTTTTTGCTTGGGATTTGACCCAGCAATTCAGACGCTTAGCATGACGCCATCAACGGGCATGATCCGCATGCTTATTTGAAGGCCGTGCTCACGCGCCTGCCGTCGCAGTGGGCGAGTGAGATTGAAGCGGCTTGGTCTTACGCGATTTTGATTACTACCTTACCAAAGGCGCCTCTGGCCAAATGTTCGTACGCTTCGCGTGCTTGATCAAATGGATACACGTGGTCGATGACCGGGCGAATCTTGTGCTCGTTCAAGAATTCGTTCATTCGGTCAAATGACGAGCGTGGAGCAACGGCTATGCCGCGGATCGTTGTTTGCCGGAAAATCATAGGCATCAGGTTCAAGGCAGAGGTCTGGCCTGTCAGAAAGCCGATCTGTGCGATACGTCCACCAGCCTTTGTTGCAGCAATCGATTGATTGATGCCGTCACCGCCTGCCACATCCAGCAGGAGATCCACTCCCTTGCCGTCAGTGAGCTTCAGAACTTCCTCTGCCCACTCAGGGGTAGTGCGATAATTCACACCCGCAACCGCGCCCAATTTTTTTACAGCCTCCAGATTCTCATCACGGCTGGAGGTGACGATAACCTTGGCTCCCAAAGCCGTAGCAATTTGTGCTGCAAAAACAGAAACACCTCCAGATCCCTGAACCAAGACGGTTTGGCCGGCCTCGATCTGGCCATAGTCGACGAGCGCATACCACGCCGTCAGAGCAGCAATGGGAAGGGTCGCTGCTTCCTCATCTGACATGTTGTCGGGGGCACGTACTGCGCTGTCTTCATGGATGATCATGTATTGCGCCAGACCACCAGGCAATGGCGAGCCGAAGCAGTAGTTGGGTTCATCTGGCCCAGGCATGCCGTCCAACCAACGTGAGTAGAGGTGTGAGTTGACCCGATCTCCGATAGCAAAGCGGTTGACACCTTCACCCACTGCCACGACAGTCCCCGCCGCATCGCTGACGGGGATCAGCGGCTTGGGCACCATGTGAGGTTCATAGATGCCGTCAACGATGGCCTTGTCCCGGAAGTTGAGTGATACAGCGCCTACTTTAACCAGCAGCTCACCCGCTTGGGGCACGGGGGTTTCCGTTTCGCCCTGCACGAGATTATTTAGGCCGAAATCTTTCAGAAGCCACGCTTTCATTGTCTGTCTCCAACAATTTTGAATGTGCAGGGGAGCAAAGCTCCTCCTTTACGCTGAGGACATTGTTGAGGTTTCGCGGCTCTAGATAAATGTGCAGAAACCAACAGGATTGTTATCCTGATAAGCAACAATCATCCCGTTAACACGCTTCCCGAGAAGAGACTTATGGAGCTTCTACAGTCGATGCAAGTATTCGCCAAGCTAGCGGAGTTGGGGAGCTTCACCAAAGTCGCTGAGGCAATGCAGGCCGGGCGCCCGCACGTCACACGCACCATTCAGGATTTGGAAGCCTCGCTGGGTGTTCGTCTGTTCCAGCGCACTACGCGTAAAGTAAAACTGACTGCTGAGGGCGAGCGGTTTTACGAACGCGTCAAAGAGATTTTGGCAACCATCGCAGAAACCACTTCCATGTTCGACCGTAGTGGGTCGACGTTGCGTGGGCGGCTTCGAATTGACATCCCCACTGCGTTTTCCCAGCACAGTTTCATGGAAAGCCTCAGGAGATTTACCGAGGCATTTCCCGACATCGAGCTTGCGCTAGGCGTGACCGACCGTACGGTAGATCTCGTAGCCGAGGGCATCGACTGTGTATTGCGCATTGGTGACCTCCCGGATTCAAGCATGGTGGCTAGAGAAATTGGCACCGCCACCATGGTGACCTGTGCGTCTGCAGGTTATCTCCAAACCTGCGGTGCACCCATAACCCTACAAGATCTAGTAGACCACCAATGTGTCAGCTTCCTTTCCGGTCAAAATAACAGACCGCTGCCTTGGCACTTCTCGGTAGACGGCGAAGATCGTCCACATACGCCTCGGGGTGGAATCACCGTGAATGAGTCGAATGCCTACGTTCAATGCGGTGTTGCAGGCTTCGGCATTGTTCAAGCGCCTGGAATTGCCGTTGAGACATTCCTCGCAAGCGGAGAACTGATCGAAGTGCTCAAGGCATTTCGTCCAAAGCCTCGCCTGGTTTCCGTGCTTTATCCAAGCAGAACGCATCTTGCGCCTCAGGTCGAGGCATTTGTGGATTGGCTGAAGGAACATTTTCCGGTGCTACACCCTAACTGGTTCACAGCGCACTAACCATTGTTTTGTAGTGGGGCTAGTCGTAACTGGCCAATGTTGATTTTGTCCGAGTCTGGCCCCCTAGCTTCCTGAGGGCGGCAAGGCGTCAGTTCTCCATAGGCGTAGGAACACCCATTCACCTGGTGCTAGCGAATGTGGCCGCGGGAATATCAACGGCCTTTAATAATTCACTATTATGAGAACTATGATCAGTGCATAGGTGTAGACGCTAACTCAAAACCACCATTGATAACGAACTGAACGCCCATACAAACCAGTAGAAAACCAACGACTCGGGAAATTGCATCGATTCCTGACTCACCAAGCACTTTCATGATTCGCCCCGAACATCGTAAAGCTATCCAGAAAATAAGCGCAGTAATGATGAATACGGTTGCGGCTGCAAGGTGAATGACGAGTGGCAGGGTCTGGTAGGTCGACTGCAGGGTAGAGGCGGAGCTGATAAGCAACGCTATCGTGCCGGGGCCTGCTGCACCAGGAAGAGCTAAAGGTACAAATGACAGATCGCGGAAATGTGGGGTTGATTTCTCTTTCTCTGAAAGGAAATCTTTCTGAACCTCTGTTTCGTCAGGTGTCGTTGCTGGAAAAAGCATGGCGAAACCGATGTAGGTAACGATCAGGCCTCCGGCTATTCTCAAGCCGGGGACAGATATTCCGAATACCTGCATTACCAGGCTGCCTCCGTAGAAGCTGACAAACATAATCAGAGCTACATATAAGCTTGCCTTCAGGATTTGCCGGTTACGCTCTACTGTAGGCAGCTTTCCTCCAAGGCCTAGTAAAAGGGAGATGCTAGTTAGAGGATTGGCCATAGGAAGCAGGGCCAATAGTCCAATAAGAACATGATGAAAGTAATTGCCCATAGTGTTTTTACTCGGTTATGCAACGAATAGGAGGCTATAAGATTATTAAGGTCGTACGTCATCTGCCCTAACGAACCGATATCAAGTCAGGACTCAATCGGGAAAGTATTTTTTTGCCTCTTCCGTGGTATAGCGCAGAAAGATCTGCACCGCCTGCGGAATCAAGCGTCGTGACAGTAGAAAAGCATACAGCGACATGTTCTGGAGGGTATAGCCAGGTAAAATACGTACCAGTTTTCCGCTCTCAACGGCCTCATTGGCGCTGGGCAAATTGAACTGCGCGATGCCAAGTCCGCGCAGAGTAAGATCCATGCGCGCATCGTTCGGTGTGGCAAGCAGGATGGCTTGCACCGGCATCAGGTGTTTATGTCCTTGGGGGTCGATGAGCTCCCACTCGGGTTCTCCCTGACGCCCAAGGCAGGGCCATTGCAGGAGATCGTCCGGTACACGGGGAGGTTTCCTGCCGGCCAGTAACAGGGGAGAAGCGAATAACCCTTGTGGCATTGAACAGATTGGCCGAGCAACCAGCGACTTGTTAATCACTTCGGCGCGGCGATGACTGAAGTAGACATCCACTGGCTCTTCAATGGGGTTTGGCACGCGTGTGCTGGCCTCCACTTCAAAATGAATTTCGTGCTGTTCTTCCAGCATTCGAGCGATAGCCGGGTTGATAAACCAGTGCACAACCTCGGGCGATCCGACGACCCGGATACGTCCTCTAATTTTTCCATCATCCGACTTGATCGCGCTTTCAACCTCCTGAAGGCCTTCGAACAAGGGCGCGATTTCGCTATAGAGCCGCTCGCCCGGGTCCGTCAATCGCATAGAGGGCATCCGATTGAACAAGCGCAGACCCAGGTGCTCCTCCAGCCGGGTCACGGCGCGACTGATGCTTGAAGTGTTCTGCCCAAGCCGTTCAGCCGCACGGCTGAAGTTCAATGTTTGCGCGGCAACGAGGAAGGTGTGGTATTCGCTCCACATGGCGTTGCTTTTATGCAATGTATAGTTGCTCCATATGGCATGGCTAAAATTAATAGACTAACACTATCATCACCAAGTCTGAGAGCCATTTAGCGTATAGGAGTTCAACTGTGACCTCGATAAATCGTATTTTTGCCAGCCTAGTTGCCTTGATGGGGCTGGGGCTATTGTTAGGTGGAGCTTACCTCTTAACCCTTGGCGGATCGTTTTATTACGTGCTGGCCGGATGGGCCTATCTGAGCGCTGGCGTCATGCTTTGGCGTAGGCAAGTTTGTGGAGTATGGCTGCTGGTAGCGGTTGCCGTGCTGAGTGTTCCATGGGCGCTCTGGGAGTCAGGCACGTTCTATTGGGCGCTGTTTCCACGCCTGCTCGTACCGGCAGCGTTGGCGAGCATCGGCTTGCTCCTGTTATCCACTTGGTCGCCTGCGGACTCCCGGCGTCGGATACGCGGCCTGGGTGTACTAGCGCTATTAGGGACGGCTGTGTTCTTTGGGTTTGCCTTTACTCCACATGGTGTCGTCTCGCCTGTCTCGGGCACACCTTTTACTGCAGCAGCCACAAACACCACGCCTTCAAATTGGTCCGCATATGGCCGAACCACTGCGGGTACGCGCTACGCGCCCTTTACGCAGATCAACCGTGACAACGTTCAGGACCTGAAAGTGGCCTGGACCTATCGTACCGGCGCGAAGATCCAGTTGGACAAGGGCGCCGTGGATTCGAACACCCCATTGCAAATTGAAGATACGTTGTTCACTTGCACACCCGATGATCGCATTGCTGCCATCGATGCAGATACGGGGGTAGAACGTTGGAAATTCGATACCCATAGTGCATCTCCTATCTGGAACCGTTGCCGCGGCCTGGGTTACTACAAGCTCAAGGAGGCGCCGGCTGATGGCGTCTGTGCGGAACGAATCGTCAATTCCACCATCGATGCGCGCCTGATCGAACTAGATGCCAAGACCGGCAAGCAGTGCCCAGGTTTTGGCAGCGACGGCGTCGTCGACCTGAAGCAGGGCATGGGCGACGTTAAGCCTGGGTTCTACTTTCAGACTTCCGCGCCGCTGGTGGCGCGCGACTACATTATTATCAGTGGCTGGGTAGTTGATAACTACAGTCGCGGTGAGCCGTCAGGCGTGATCCGCGCCTTTGATGCCCGCACCGGCGCACTGGCATGGGCGTGGGACCTGGGCAACCCGGACATAACCGGCTTGCCACCGGCGGGGCAGACCTACACGCCCGGCACGCCCAATATGTGGACCGCCGCTGCCTATGACGACCAGTTGGGTCTTATCTATGCGCCGCTGGGAAATGCCACGCCGGACTTTTTCGGCATGGAGCGACCACCGCACTCGGATGAATACAACTCTTCCCTTGTCGCCCTCGATATCATGACGGGCCGCCCGAAATGGAAATTCCAGACCGTCCATCACGACATCTGGGACTACGACTTGCCTTCTCAACCCGCGCTGGTCGATTTGCCTGACGGCCAAGGCGGAACCATCCCCGGGGTATTGCAAACCACCAAGCGTGGCCAGCTTTTCCTGTTAAATCGCGCCACCGGAGAGCCGATTGCGGACGTCGTCGAAAAGCCCGTGCCTACGGCCGGTGCGGTACCTGAAGAAAAGCTTTCGCCTACACAGCCTTATTCGGTAGGGATGCCGACTATCGGTGCCGAACACCTCACCGAGAAGAAGATGTGGGGGGCAACCATGTTCGACCAACTCATGTGCCGCATCATGTTCAAGCAACTGCGCTACGAGGGCGACTTCACGCCGATCGGTCTGACCAAGGCGCTGGATCAGCCCGGCAATATCGGAGGATTCAACTGGGGTAGCGTCTCCTACGACCCCGTTAATCATCTGGCTTATATGAACGATATCCGGGTGCCGAACATCTTTTGGCTGATGCCTCGTGATGAATTCAATACTTGGACAAAAACCCACCAGATCGAGGTGAGCGGACATGGGCCGTCACCGCAGTTGAAAACACCTTACGGTCAAGCCATTTATATCTGGATGTCATCCCTAGGGGTTCCGTGCAACCAGCCACCCTATGGGACCGTCACGGCGGTCGATCTGAATACGCACAAGGTGGCCTGGCAAGTGCCGGCTGGCACCACAGAGCAATTGGGGCCACTGGGTATCGCATCACACCTGCCCATGCCCATGGGCATGCCAACTTATGCAGGAACGATGACCACGGCAGGCGGCCTCGTATTCTTTGCCGGTTATCAGGACTACTACATCCGGGCATACGACGGGCAAAGTGGCAAACTCGTCTGGGAACATGAATTACCGGTCGGCGCCAGCGCCACGCCGATCTCCTACGTCTCGCCGACGACGGGCAAACAGTACGTTGTCATTTCCGTAGGCGGGGCAGCGCATTCTCCCGACACCGGTGACTATGTAATGGCCTTCAGCCTTCCGACATCCCAACCGTGAAGCGTCTGCAGCGACAGCAAAAGAAGGCGTTACCTGTACATGGCCAGCGCTGAATACGTGTTCAAAGCTGACGAGAAACCGGCGATGGCGGGCAGTCCTTATAAGCCCAGGCTGTCGCCGGCCAGGCGTGGCATATATTTTGTCGTAGGCTTATTCCTCGGGACCTGCACGACGCTGTGCAACGGCCTGGTGGCGAGCAATCTAGGCGAAATCTCTGGCTCTATTGGCGAGTACACGGCTCAGGTCTCGTGGTTGGTGGCAGTTTTTTTGGCGATCAATGCCAGCGCCAACCTGACCTTGGTCAAGGCCCGGATGCAGTTCGGAATCCCTTTGATCACGGCAAGCATTGTCGGTACCTACATCGCTGCCTGTGTGCTGCAGTTACTGTGGCCCACTTTGACAACTGCGGTCATTGCCACGGCGATCAACGGCTTGATGTGCGCGACGTTGATCGCCTTGAGTACCTATTATCTGATGCAGGCCATAGCCCCATCGGCCCAGCCGATGGCCCTGATTATCAGCGTAGGGCTTACCCAGATAGGATCGCCGGTGGCGCGCATGATTCCCGTGGAATTTCTCGCCTCGGAACATTGGCTTGGGCTGCACTTGTTGAATCTAGGCATTGGTATGGCGGTGTTGGGTGTGACGTTGGCGGTGCCTTTGCCACGCAGTGATAGGGCCAGCGTGTTTGCTGCCTCGGACGCAGTGGTGATTGTATTGCTGGTTTCATCCTTCATGCTGTTTGCCGGTGTGCTTGGCCTCGGCCGGAGCTATTGGTGGACCGACGCGCCCTTTCTCGGCTGGATGCTGGTGGCGGCTATCTCGTTGCTGGTGACGGTGGTGTTCATTGAACGACGTCGGCGTCAGCCGCTGTTGCAATTGGAATGGCTGGGCAGTTTCGACTTGATGCGTTTTGTTGCGATTGCGCTGCTGGTTCGGCTATCGCTGGCCGAGCAGACTTTCGGCTCGGTAGGTTTGCTATCAATGGGCGGGCTTAATAACGATCAGTTGCGTGTCCTGTTTGCGTGCGTACTGGTGTCGATGCTGATGGGGATCGTCGTCGCTTGCCTGACGTTGTCGCCCAAACGTATCCCCTGGCAGGTCATGGTCGCGGCGTTGTTTATCGCAACGGGAGCGTATCTGGACTCGCAATCCACCAGCCTCACGCGTGCGCCGCAACTGTACCTGAGCCAGTGTTTGATTGGGTTCGGTGCGACGCTGTTCATCGGGCCTGCCTTGATCTTTGGCTTTCTCAAACTGTTCGCGAAGGGACCTCAGTACATGATCACGCTCGTGGTCCTGTACGGGGCGAGCCAGAGTATCGGCAGCCTGGCAGGGTCGGCTGTAATGGGCAGCTACGAGTTCATCAGAACCCAGTCCCATATCGCTAGCCTGGCGGACAGTGCGCCGATCACCAATCCCCTTGTCGTAGCGCGCCTCGGCATTGGCGAGGCGTTGCTTTCGAGTCATATAGCCGACCCGGAACAGCGCCAGAAACAGAGCAGCAAGCTGCTAGGACAAGCGTTGCAGCAACAGGCTAGCGTACTGGCATTCAATGACGTCTTTCGCATCGTGTCAGTGCTGGCTTTTGGCACCGCGATGTATGTGTTTTATCTGCAGATGTCGGCTTTTTTCCTCTCGCGCATCCGTCGCGAGCCTGAGAACGTAAATGACTGATTCCATGACTGTTCCATCGGATGTTGAACACACTGCTTTTCATTGGTCGCCCCCGCCCCGGGGCCATTTGCAAGGCATCATCATGGTGCTGGCTGCGATTGGCGTTATTACGATCGTCCTGTACATCTGGAAGTTGCCGCCTTTTGACGCAGGTCTGCAACAGACAGATAACGCCTATGTGAGGGGGCGAACCACGGTGATTGCCCCTCAGGTCAGCGGCTATATCGTCCAGGTGGCCGGGCAAGATTTCGCGCAGGTCAAGCGAGGCGAGGTCCTTGTGCGTATTGACGATGAGGTCTATCAGGCGCAGGTAGATGAGGCGACGGCCAATCTTGGCGTCGCCAATGCCGACCTCTCCAACAACCAGCAGGCGCACGCTGCTCGCATGGCGGGCATCGAGAGTCATGTTGCAGCTATGGCCGGTGCGCAGGCGCGCTTATTGCGTGCCCGCGCTGACATGCAGCGCGCAAACGCGTTGGTCATGGATGGCGCCATTTCTACGCGCGAGCGCGACCAGTCACGAGCCGATTTCAGTCAAGCCCAGGCCGAGGTACAGCAGGCGGGTGCGCAAGAGTCGATTGCTCGGGAGGAGTTGCGTACCGTGGATGTCGGCCGTGAAGGTCTGGAAGCCCAGGTGCGGGTGGCACAGGCAAAACTGCGTGCGGCTCAGATTGATCTTAATCACACGGTCATCCAGGCGCCGGAGGATGGCGTGCTCGGAGAAGTGGGCGTGCGGTTGGGCCAATTCGTGACCCACGGCACACAATTGATGTCGGTAGTGCCCGCTGATCACTGGATAGTCGCGAACTACAAGGAGGCGCAGACTAAGGCTATTGCGCCCGGGCAGATCGCGACGCTCAGGATTGATGCGTTAGGAGGGGCGACGCTAAAGGGGCATGTCGAGCGGCTCTCACCAGCGACGGGCTCGGAATTCGCGGTGCTCAAGCCGGACAATGCAACGGGCAATTTCGTCAAGGTACCGCAGCGTATCGGGGTGCGCATATCTGTTGATCCGGACCAGCCTTTCGAGTCTTCGCTGCGCCCGGGCATGTCGGTTGAGGTCGATGTCGATACGCGTCATCGGTGAGGAGGCGGCTATCAGCATTCAGTTGCTGTTGAGAGTCCCAGGACCCCTCCGTGAATTTCCCTGACTTCTTACGAGCTGAAAGCATCAGCGCTTTTTGAGCATCATTGAGTTCGCGGAACCGGGCGATTTTGTTGACCTCGTCAGGCGGCATGTTCAGACATATCCACCACTCAATCAGGTTCAGCATCGGTTCTGCCGCTTTGGGTATTGGAGGAGCGGTTCAACGGTGAAGCGCGCTACGGCCCGGTAACAGGCCGCAGCGCCGAGGTGAGGGGGAGAGATAGAGGGAAGGGGTTCAGCCGTGAATATGTTCAGCCGCATGCATGGCCAGGTAGGCATCCAGCTTCTTGTCTTTCAAACCCAAGGTGTCGAGAATTTGCGCCATGAAACTGACCGGCGCGCTGCCAGGAGCCGTGACCACACCCTGGTCGGCAACGGCGTACGGTACGTCCTGGTAATAATCTGCTCCGCGATAATGCACCTGCTTGAGGTTGTCAGCGGAATTGGAGGTGTGCTGCAAGTGATCCAGCACTCCAGCCTTGGCCAGTACGCGGGTACCGTCACAGATCCCCGCCACGACGATGTTCCTGGCGTGAGCCTCACGGACCAGCGCCTCAATGGCGGGTGCCTTGTCTGTTTTCCAGATCGGGCCTCCCGGCACAATCAGCAAGTCGACATCGTCCAGCCGAATGGCCTCGATGGCCAGGTCGGGAATGATGGTCATGCCACCGGATGATGTCACTTGCTTGCCACCGGGAGCGGCAAAATAAGTCTCGAAGCCATAGTAGGCACGGCCCGTGGAATTGATCAGCGCGGGCTCCCAGTCAGAAAAATTCTCGGTGAGGATAGTAACGGCACGTACCATTTGAGTGTCCTTCTCAACTTTCCATGATAATCAGCAGCAACCTGCCCAGCAGGGTTGTCCTGCTGGGCATTGCCGTCGAGTGTACTCGCCAGCGGGGCTGATGAATGGTGTGGTGGAGTATCGGCAGTATGTGTTTCAACTGGCAATGACAGTGATCAACGCGGCGGCATGTTCAGGCGTGAAGCGTTGAGAGGGTGTTCTGGTGCGCTGCGCAGCTCGCCGTTGGCGACCTGGCCTGGCAGCAAGTCTGCCTCCAGCGCAGCGGCTTTAGAGCGGCCCGGCGCCTGCACTGGGTAAGCATAAAGGCTGTGCATCTAAAACGTGCGCGGTGATTGAGCCGCAGGCAAGATGGAGTCGAACCGTTGCGCAAGGCTCCAGCCTGATAGCCGCTGCAGCTCATCGACATCGATCGACTCATCTTCCTGCGCGGTGTAGCACTCGTCACCACTGCGCCTGTCATCGGGATAGACCATAAAACCACCACGGCCGTCAGGGCAGTCGGGCAGATACACCGAGGTCAGGTTGCGTTGCTCATCGAGGTGCGCATTCAAGCGCGCGATATAGATGCCCATCGAAACCGCCACACCAATAACCAGCACCACGCAGGCGACCAACTGGCTGGCATAGCCGGCGCCCAGCTCATCACGACGCACGGGCGACATGACACGACCCTGTCTGCTCAACATTCTGGCCAATCAGAAACCAGCCACTGCCTCCCATGCGTACCAACTGCGTTTGCTGTGGAAGGATGCCCACCATCAGCGCGAGGAAAATCACGGCTAACAGCACCCCTTTGATCATCGAATACAGGTTCATGACGGTGACGAGCTCTGGATAAGAAGAGCCTTAGCCTAAGCAGCACGGGGTTAACGTCAGGTAAACATCACGGGAAACCGCCCGACTTCCGCTATCCTTCACACCGCTGCGCACTGCCTGCCCGAGGGGTTTTTTCCGTGCATATTCATCTGCTGCTGGTCGAGGACAACCTGGACCTGGCCACCACCGTCATCGAGTACCTGGAGATCAGCGGCATCGTCTGCGATCACGCCAGCCATGGCCAGGCCGGGCTCAACCTGGCGCTCAACCAGCATTACGACGTCATTGTGCTGGACATCATGCTGCCGCGACTGGACGGCCAGCAGGTGTGCGCAGGGTTGCGCCAGCAAGGCGTCCAGACCCCCATCCTGATGCTGACCTCGCTGGATGCGTTGCCGGACAAGCTCGCCAGTTTTGCCGCGGGCGCCGACGACTATCTGGTCAAGCCGTTCGAGCTTGCCGAGTTGGTGGCGCGGATTCGCGCCTTGAGCCTGCGGCGCAGCGGCCAGACCAGCCGCCTGCAAGTGGACGACCTTGTCATGGAGCTGACCACCCGCAAAGTCAGCCGGGCAGGGCAGGAGCTGCATCTGTCACCTATCTGCTGGGCCTTGCTGGAGCACTTGATGCGCGCCAGTCCCGAGCCTGTTCCCAGAGAGCGGTTGGAAAGCAAAATCTGGGGCGATGAGCCACCCGACAGCAATACCCTCAAAGTGCATATGCACCGGCTGCGCAAGGCGGTAGACAAACCGTTTGGCCGGCCATTGATCCATACCCTGGCGGGTGTCGGCATTCAGGTAAAACCCCATGCGTAACGGACTGAGCCTGAAGTGGGTAATCAGCGGCAGCTTCCTGTGCCTGATTGCGGTGGTGCTGGTGATCTACAGCAAGCTGCTGCCTGAATTCACCGTGCGGGGCCTGTTCTACACCGCCAGCGCGATGATGGAGGAGGAGGCTCAGTATTTTCTCCGGCACTACAAACAGGACCCGACCACGCCGACGCCGCACAATTACTTCTATACCAGCGTCATCGGCAAGGAGGCGTTGCCGCAGGACGTGCGCGAGTTGCTCACTACATCGCCGAGCCTGTCCTTTGGCGCGGTGAATATCTTCGGCGATCTCTATTCCGATGACGACGATGAGCCGTTCCAGATCATCCTCGAACAGCCCCTGGGTGACGGCAAAACCCTCTACATGTACGACATCGACCACGATAAGGAAGCAGGTGGAGAGGTGGAGACGCCGTTGTCTGATGCCTATTTCGATCAGGTCATAGAGAGTGTCAAGTTCATCAGCCTGGCGGTATTCGTGCCGGCGCTGATTATCATCGCCTTGCTGGTTTGGTGGCTGGTTCGGCCGCTGGGGCGCCTGGTGCAATGGTCCGGCACACTCAAAGACCCTGAGGCACTGACCGGCGCTCGACCGGGTTTCAGTTTCAAGGAGTTCAACATGCTGGCCGATGCCCTGGCCAAAAGTGTTGAGCAGGTGCAGGCCGCCAGCGAACGAGAAGGCCGCTTGTTGCGTTACACCAGCCATGAACTGCGCACGCCCCTGGCGGTGCTCAAGGCCACAATCGAATTGTTGGCCCTGCAATCGGGCGGTGCGCTGCCACCCTCATTGCAGCGCATAGAACGTTCGGTGATGAACATGCAACTGATCGCCGAAACATTGCTGTGGATGAGCCGCGAGCGTCCCGAGCCGCTGCCGGAAGAAGACGTTGACCTGAGCGAGCTGGTGGGCGACCTGATTGAAAAACACCGCTACCTGATCGGTCACCGGGATATTGAGCTGAGCATCGACATCCACAACGAACCTTGCCGACTGCCCCCTACAGCGTGCCGTATCGTGATCGGCAACTTCCTGCGCAATGCGCTGCAATACGCGGAAGAGGGCACGGTGGACATCAGTTTCAAATACCCCAGGCTGGTGATTGCCAATTACATCAACGAGGCCAGGCCGCGGCAGGAATCCGACGACTATGGATATGGTCTAGGGTTGCAGTTGATGCGGCAGTTATGCGCAAAGCTGGGCTGGCAGATTGAGGTGATCCGTGAGCAACAGAGGTTTACGGTCATTCTTGATTTTACGAGCGTGCGGGCTGTCGAGTCAGAACGTTAAAGGCTGATAGCGCCTCACAGAAGCGCCAACCGGGTTAGGAACGGTTTTATAGCTGCGCCTCAGCATGCAGTCCCCGCTTCCCGCGCGCCAGTGCATAACCACTGACACGCAAGAAGGGCCAGGGCGTTACAACGTCTGCACAATGACCTGGCTTTTCAAATCGTTGACCATGCCTTCAATGGCCGGTTGCATGGCCGCAAAATCTTCCGGGGTGCAGAGAATCTCTGGCTTGCTAAACACATACTGACGCGTGATCAGCACCGTATTGGCCTTCTTCACATAGGTCGAGCGATAGTCGAAGCCCGCCTGTTTCACCGACACTGCCTTGGGCACCGCGAGGATCTTCACCTTGGCGGGGAACTCCAGGCGCGCAACTTCTGAGATTTCACTCGAAAGGCAGGAGAAGTTCTGAGTACGTTCCTTTTCGGCCATCAAGGAAAACACGCTCTGGCCAATACCGCCGGCCAGGCTGGAGAGGGTAGGCACCCCGGTCGGGCCAGGCAGGTTGACCAGATTGCTGGTGTGGCCTTTGAGGGTGAACTTGAAGGTATTGGCAGTACTGTCCAAAGCGTCAGTTTCGATCACTCCGCTACCGGATTGCCCAAACATGCTCAGGACCTGTTGCACCAACTGATTACGGTCGGCTGGCTGCATGGCCTTAAGCATGAAGCGGTTAAGCTCCGCGCCCCAACCGTCGATGGTGGAGTCGTTGGTAAAGTCTGCAGCGCCTTTGGTGTTGACCTTGAACACCATGGTTGTGTCCACTTTGCCAGGCTGGCGGGACGGTGTCTGCTTACGTTCACCGGTCTGTGTCAGCAATACCGGTTTGCCGAGTTCGGGCAGAGGCAGGTAGCCAGCGGCGATGGGCGTCGCGGTGGAGTCCAGGTACAGATCGAGGCTGGGTACATAAGTGATCACATGATTGAGCACGCCCAGGGTTGGCACCTTGGGCAGTACGTAGGCGTTGTCGGCGTTGATCAGGGCGGGAGAGCTTTCAATGGCGACGGCTTTGAGCAGTGCTTCAAGCAGGGCCACATGGTCCTTGCAGTCGCCGTAGCGGTTATCCAGCACCGCTTGCGCTGAGTGCGGTACTACGCCGCCGGCGCCGACGTACACGGCCACATAGCGGATGTTCTTGCGTACCCAGTCACTCAGCACCAGGGCCTTGCTGCGTGGGTTGTCGAGGTTGGTGGTGAGTTCCTTGGCCAGTTGGGTCATGGCCGGGGTCACTTCTACCTGTGCGCGTGCGGCGTAGGCCCGGGCAAACTGTTTGTAGTCGGTGAACGTCGATACGGCCAGCAGTTGCCCGTAGTCGGTGTAGGCAACGGAGCCATCTTCCACGCGATTTTTCTTGGTTTGCTCCAAGTCCCAGCGGTACACCGTTCGCCCGTTGGCGTTGGCTGGCGCGGACGCTTTGAAACCCCGTGAGTCGGCGTACAGCTTCATTTCGGCGGGCATGTCGTAGCTCAGGCGCACCTGCTCATTCTGGTAAAAGTCCGGCGAGAAAAGGTCTTCGAACTGCCCCGCAAACAACGGTGTATTGCGATGGCGCTGGTACCGCAGAACCATGCGATCACCCACTTGCAGCTCCGGGAAGATCACCACTTTGACCCGCGAGTCCTGAAACATCGGCGCCTGGGCAGACTCCAGTTCCTGCTGCTCCTTGATCCGGTCTGGTGTTACCACGACTTTGCGGCCATCGGATTTGAGCGTGTAGGCCTCGACAATATCCAGAGTTTCCAGGGTGCGATTGTAGGTCACAGAGCGCTGGGCGTTGGAGGTGATCGCGCGCTCTTCATTGATCCGCATAACCCGTTCGACATCCAGCACAAAGCTACCGTCGGGGTTCACGACGTAGGACTGGATGTTTTTTTCGTGGGTCAGGGAAAGGTCGGTGTAATCGGCACGGGCTGGCGTCGTCAACAGCGCGCAGACCGTGACTGCCAGCACACCGAACAGGCGTAACGAAGAGAGCGGGAGGCTTTGCATAGAGATCCTTCTGAGCTAGGGGGCGCCATTTCACCGGCCGTGTGTTCCTGAATAAGCCGATGGATAGGACTCGCAAGTGCTTCGCCTACTCAATTGGCTGACGTTCAGGGGTTATGAAGATTTTTAGGTTTCTCTCGCACGCTATGTGTGCCGAGACTTCCCATTGAGTAAGACGTTTTCGAAGGATTTTATTTAGCGCTGGTTAATCAGAAAGTTAAAAGCTTTGATCCGTGTCTCTTGGGAGAAGAGGTATTTTTTTGACGGCCGATGATCTTTCCCGTCCTCTTATTTGATATGCCGATAAGGCGTTCGCCATTGATACCTTCGCCCTGGAAAAGACCGGTTCAGCTCGCCGTTGGCGGTATTGCCGATGCGCAATTGATGCCGCATATCGCCGGCGATACCACCACGGCAATCCGCACCGCTTCGCAGTGCAGCGTCGACCGCATCCATGCGTCCAGTCACGCATTGCAGATGCCGCGTAGCTGATACTGCCTGGGCCGGCCGAATGCCTAAGCGAGTTTCACATTCATGGTGATGTGGGCGGTGAAGACCTTGACGCCACCCGCATCAAAGATCTCCACCGGCACGATCTTGTCTCCGGCGGTTTGCCAATCGATAGCGCTGCCATCGGCAACAGCGCGGATATCGGTTTTCGCCTTGGCCAGGTATTCCACAGTCATGCCTTTGGGAATCCAGCGTGCGCCTGCGGGGATCGACGCGTCGGTCATCATGCCGCCTGCAAGTTCGGCAGCGTTGCACAGTGCGATGGCATGCACCGAGGCGAGGTGATTGGTGATTTCCTTGCGAAACGGCACGGTGACCACCGCATGGTTGGGTTTGAGCTCCGCGATCTCGGGCGTGATGGTGCTGAAGTAGGGGGCCATCTGGCAGGCCAGGTTGCTGAATGCAGTGGGGCCTACGCTATTGAACATGCTCAGGGCTTGGCTCATCGGAATATCCTCAAGGGTCATTTGCAGAATAATATTCTGTGACGGAACAATATTCTGTTGATTCCACGGCTGTCAACCTGAGCTTTCTCTGCCGGTCGTTCAGCCTATAAACTGTTTTGATTTGGCGTTCCTCCATGCACTCCATCGATCTCATCGAGCGCACCTTCCCCGGCAGGCGCAGCGACCTCAAGCGCATCATCCTGCGCGAAGCACTGGCGTGTTTTAACGAGGTGGGCATTGAGGCGACCTCTATCGAAACTATTCGCGCGCGTTGCGATACCAGCGTGGGCGCTATCTATCACCACTTCGGCAATAAAGAGGGGTTGGTCGCTGCGCTGTTCTTTGCTGCGCTGGAGGACCAGGCCAGCCTGCGTGACCGCTATCTGCAAGCGGCGGATACGGCCCACGCAGGCGTCGTCGGGCTGGTGTACAGCTACGTTGAATGGGTGACCGCACAGCCGGACTGGGCGCGGTTCGTGTTTCAAAGCCGCTTTGCCGTCTCCAGCGGCCCGTTCAAGGAAGAGCTGCTTGCACGCAATAAACAGCGCAACCAGCAGCTGAAGGAGTGGATGAGCGGGGAAGGGCGCAAGGAGCATTTCAGCCACTTGCCGGCAGAACTGATTCCCTCGTTGATTATCGGCGCTGCGGAAAGTTACTCGCGTGCGTGGTTGTCGGCGAAGGTCAAAAAGAGTCCATTTGAATACCGCGAATTGCTGGCTGAAGCGGCGTGGAAGTCGATCAGCCTGGGTTAGTCAGGCCTGCTCACCTCCTGTGGGAGCTGTCGAGCTTTAGCGAGGCTGCGAAAGCGGTGGTTCAGGCGCTGAAGAGGTTGATTATGCCGCCGCCTTCGCAGCCTCGCTGGGGCTCGACAGCTCCCACATTTTGAGCGGTGTTGTTGTCGGGTGCTGTGTTGGGCGCGGTGGCGCTGCAAAGCGATATTCCAT
>NZ_LYSO01000027.1:0-62354 GCF_001728935.1 Pseudomonas sp. AP42 | reverse complement strand
CAGATCAAGAGCAAGAGCGGCTCGCTTCGCATCGTGGTTACCGTTGACGGTTACAAACCCACAAAGCTGTGTAGATACAGATACTGCGATAGCGGCGGGCCAGCTAAAGCTGTGCTATTGAAGGATTGTCATCGCAGGCAAGCCAGCTCCCACACTGGTTACGTATTGCCCAAAGAATCAGCGCCTGGCACAGGCTCCCTGTGGGAGCGGGCTTGCCCGCGAAAGCGGTGTGTCAGTCACTGCATCGTTAACTGAACCACCGCTATCGCAGGCAAGCCACAGTTGACCGTCATTGTCTCGCAAATCGTATTGCAGGCAGCAAAAAGGCGCCTTTCGGCGCCTTTTTGGTGTGTTGCAGCCTGCTATCAGGCCATTTCCGCCGTAGTCTCGAACTCGAAGGTCAGCTCGCCGTCCTTGAGGTCGATGTGCACCACGCCGCCATGGTCGGAGAGTTCGCCGAACAGGATCTCTTCGGCCAATGGCCGTTTGATCTTGTCCTGGATCAGACGCGCCATTGGGCGTGCACCCATCGCCGCATCGTAGCCGCCCTCTGCGATCCAACTGCGGGCCGCTTCCGTCACATCCAGCTGCACGCGCTTGTCTTCCAACTGCGCTTGAAGCTCGGTGAGGAACTTGTCCACCACGCTTTTGATGACCTCATGGCTGAGGCGACCAAACTGGATAATGGTGTCCAGACGGTTGCGGAACTCCGGCGTGAAGCTCTTCTTGATCACTTCCATGGCATCAGACGAGTGATCCTGATGCGTAAAGCCGATCGAAGCCCGCGCCGCGGTTTCAGCACCGGCGTTGGTGGTCATGATCACGATGACGTTGCGGAAATCCGCCTTGCGCCCGTTGTTGTCGGTCAGGGTGCCGTGGTCCATGACCTGCAATAGCAGGTTGAAGACTTCCGGATGCGCCTTTTCGATTTCATCGAGCAACAATACGCAATGTGGCTGCTTGGTGATCGCCTCGGTCAACAGGCCGCCCTGGTCGAAGCCGACATAGCCCGGAGGCGCGCCGATCAAGCGCGACACAGTGTGGCGCTCCATGTACTCGGACATGTCGAAACGGACCAGCTCGATACCCATGGCCTTGGCCAACTGGCGAGCCGCCTCGGTCTTGCCGACGCCGGTCGGGCCTGCGAACAGGAACGAACCGACTGGCTTGTCCGGCGACTTGAGGCCCGCACGGGACAACTTGATCGCCGTGGACAACGAGTCGATGGCCGCATCCTGACCAAACACGGTGAGCTTGAGGTCGCGCTCCAGGTTACGCAGCAGCTCTTTGTCGGAACTGGTGACGTGTTTTGGCGGAATCCGCGCGATCTTGGCCACGATATCCTCGACCTGAGGCACGTCGATGCGCTTCACGCGCTTCTCGACTGGCTGCAGGCGCTGGTAGGCACCCGCCTCGTCGATCACATCGATGGCTTTGTCTGGCATGTGCCGGTCGTTGATGTAGCGCGACGCCAGCTCAGCCGCCGCACGCAAGGCCTCATCGGTGTACTCGATGCCATGGTGCGCTTCAAAACGCCCCTTGAGCCCGCGCAGGATGCCGATGGTGTCTTCAACCGAGGGCTCGGACACGTCGACTTTCTGGAAGCGACGCGCCAGGGCACGGTCTTTTTCGAAGATGCCGCGAAATTCCTGGAACGTGGTCGAACCAATGCAGCGGATATCACCGGAGGACAGCAGCGGCTTGAGCAGATTGGAAGCGTCCATCACCCCACCGGAAGCCGCACCGGCGCCAATGATAGTGTGGATCTCGTCGATAAACAGGATGGCCTGCGGGCGTTTTTTCAGCTCGCCGAGCAACGCCTTGAAGCGCTTCTCGAAATCGCCCCGGTACTTGGTCCCGGCGAGCAACGCGCCCAGGTCAAGGGAGTAGACGACGCTGCTGGCCAGCAGGTCTGGCACCTGGTTGTCGACAATGCGCTTGGCCAGGCCTTCGGCAATCGCGGTTTTACCCACGCCCGCCTCGCCCACCAGCAAGGGATTGTTCTTGCGACGACGCGCCAGGATCTGCGCTACACGCTCAACCTCATGCTCACGCCCCACCAGCGGATCGATCCGCCCCTGGCGCGCCATTTCATTGAGGTTGCTGGCATAGGCATCCAGCGGGTTGCTGGAAGAAGAAGACTCACCGCCCTCCTCGTCCTGCATGTCCTGCTCACCCTCGGAATGATCGCCGTGCCCAGGCACCTTGGAGATACCGTGGGCGATGTAATTGACCACATCAATACGGGCAACGCTCTGCTGCTTGAGCAGGAACACGGCCTGGCTTTCCTGTTCGCTGAAAATCGCCACCAGCACGTTCGCGCCTGTGACCTCACGCTTACCGGAGCTCTGTACGTGGAACACAGCACGTTGCAATACCCGCTGGAAGCCCAGGGTTGGCTGGGTTTCGCGGTCCTCGTCATGCACGGGGATCAGTGGCGTGGTGGAGTCGATAAACTCCTGCAGGTCATGCTTGAGCTTGTCAAGGTTGGCGCCGCACGCACGTAGAACGGTGGCGGCAGCTTCGTTATCCAAAAGTGCCAGCAAAAGGTGTTCGACGGTCATGAATTCATGACGCTTCGAACGAGCCTCCTTGAAGGCAAGATTGAGGGTGACTTCGAGCTCGCGGTTTAACATAGCTTCACCTCATACCCAAGTGGTCGGCGTTAACCGTCCTTCTCGATTTCACAGAGTAGCGGATGCTGGCTTTCCCTGGCGTACTGGTTGACCTGCATGGCCTTTGTCTCGGCGATGTCGCGGGTAAACACTCCACATACTGCCCGTCCTTCTGTGTGAACGGCCAGCATTACCTTGGTCGCCAACTCGCGGTTCAGGTTGAAAAACACCTCGAGCACTTCGACGACGAAATCCATCGGTGTGTAGTCATCATTAAACAAAACCACCTTGTACATCGGCGGCGCCTGTAAAGCAGGCTTCGCCTCCTGAACAGCAATGCCTGCAGAACCGTCGTCGTCATGTTCCTGATCCGGGCGATCCTGATTGAATGTTAGTCGAATCTGGCTGTTTGCATGCATGGGAAAGAAAGGTTCGTCAGTGGTTCAATTACAGTGGTGGGGGCGACCTGTCAGAATTTCAACTCTGAGCCTTTGGTCACCTTGACTATCGGCGAAACGGTGTTACAACGAATAGAGCCCACAGTGGGTAAAAAAGGTCCGCGCAGTCAACCTTATTTATTCGGGTTAGGACGGATAGACAGGATGATACTCCAGTGATGGAGTCTGGTGCAGAGGGATATGGCGATGCTAAGTGGTAAGGTCAAGTGGTTCAACAATGCCAAGGGTTACGGATTCATTATTGAAGACGGCAAGGATGAAGACCTTTTTGCGCATTTCTCAGCGATCAAGATGGATGGCTACAAAACACTGAAAGCGGGACAGCGTGTCAACTTTGAGATCATTCAAGGGCCAAAAGGCACGCATGCCGTAAATATTGTAGATGCGCCTGCCACTACAGGCGTGAAAGAAACAAAGGTAGAAAAATCAGAGAAGCAACAGGCCTGACCCGCCACTGAAATTAAGCACTCAAAGCAAACCGGCCACCCCGATTCATCAGGGCGGCCGGTTTTTTCTGCCTGTTTACATATGCTTGATCAACGCATCACCAAAGCCCGACGACGACACCAGCGTAGCGCCATCCATCAGACGCTCGAAATCATAGGTCACGGTCTTGGCCGAAATCGCGCCGTTGGTGCCCTTGATGATCAGATCCGCCGCCTCGACCCAGCCCATATGCCGCAGCATCATTTCCGCCGACAGGATCAATGACCCAGGGTTGACCTGATCCTTGCCCGCGTATTTAGGCGCAGTACCGTGGGTAGCTTCGAACATTGCCACGGTGTCCGACAGGTTGGCCCCCGGTGCAATGCCGATGCCGCCCACTTCCGCTGCTAGGGCGTCGGACAGGTAGTCGCCATTGAGGTTGAGCGTGGCGATCACGTCATATTCAGCCGGGCGCAGCAGGATCTGCTGGAGCATGGCGTCGGCAATGGCATCCTTGACCACTACATTCTTGCCGGTCTTGGGGTTCTTGAACTGCATCCACGGCCCGCCGTCGAGCAGGGTCGCGCCGAACTCTTCAGCCGCCACCTCGTAGGCCCACTCCTTGAAGGCCCCTTCAGTGAACTTCATGATGTTGCCTTTGTGCACGATGGTCAGCGAATCGCGGTCGTTGTCCACCACATACTGCAAGGCCTTGCGCGCCAGGCGCTTGGTGCCCTCCTTGGAGACCGGCTTGACGCCAATCCCGCAATCCTGGTCGAAACGGATCTTGGTAACGCCCATTTCTTCCTTGAGGAACTTGATTACCTTGATCGCTTCCGGCGAACCGGCCTTCCACTCGATGCCTGCGTAAATATCCTCGGAGTTCTCACGGAAGATGGTCATGTCCACGTCGCCAGGCTTTTTCACCGGGCTGGGGACGCCTTCGAACCAGCGCACCGGGCGCAGGCACACATACAGGTCGAGCTGCTGGCGCAGGGCCACGTTCAGCGAACGGATACCGCCACCGACTGGCGTTGTCAGCGGACCCTTGATGGACACCACGTAATCCTTGACCGCATCCAGGGTTTCCTGGGGCAGCCAGGTATCCTGGTCGTAGACCTGCGTGGCCTTTTCACCAGCGTACACCTCCATCCAGGAGATTTTGCGCTTGCCGCCGTAAGCCTTTTCAACAGCGGCGTCGACCACCTTGATCATCACCGGGCTGATGTCGACGCCAATACCGTCACCTTCGATGTAGGGGATGATCGGTTGGTCAGGAACATTGAGAGAATGGTCTGCATTGACGGTGATTTTGTCGCCGACTGCCGGAACCTGAATCTTCTTGTATCCCATGCTGAACTCCATCTATGGATTGAACATCTGGCTGCGTTCGAGCCTACTCCAGATAAATGGCGACTGAAACCTCACGCCATGCTCATTTGCATCGAAAACAGCACATTTGGTGGCCTACAAGCCTGAAAGCAAAGGGAAAAGCGCCAATCTTGAGCACATCCCACCACCCTGTGCGCCTGCGACCTTTAGACCAATGGACGAGCCTCCTTTTTCATGAAGGCTCAGCGTAAGCATAGCGACCTATGTATAATGCCGCCGCTGACCAAAGAGTCACGACGGCGGACCGCTCTAGAACGTAGCCTTTCGCCAGAAAGCCGGACTATTACCATAGCCCACCCGCTTGACGCTCGACTGATGCAAACCAACATCACCGCGAAGAAACCTCGACATTTCGCTCATGGATGACTTTGAACGAACGCGCTCTACCCGGCGCATCTCGAGTTTCTGCGCACGCTTTCAGCAAAGAAGAGAGTTAATCCGAATATGCCCACCCGCTCGAAGATCATCTACACCTTCACCGACGAAGCCCCAGCCCTCGCCACCTATTCACTGCTGCCTATCGTAGAGGCCTTCACCGCTTCCGCTGATATTGCCGTGGAAACCCGCGACATTTCCCTCGCCGGGCGCATCCTCGCAAGCTTCCCCGAGCAACTGGGCACCAAGGCCATCCCGGACCACCTCGCCGAACTGGGCGACCTGGCCGTTACGCCTGAAGCCAACATCATCAAGCTTCCCAACATCAGCGCCTCGACCCCGCAGCTGCAAGCCGCGATCAAGGAACTGCAGGCCCAGGGCTACGCCCTGCCGGACTACCCTGAAACCGTAACCACCGACGCGGAAAAAGAAACCCGTGCACGTTACGACAAGGTCAAGGGCAGCGCCGTGAACCCGGTCCTGCGCGAAGGCAACTCCGACCGTCGCGCACCGCTGTCGGTCAAGAACTACGCACGCAAGCACCCGCACAAGATGGGCGCCTGGGCTGCCGACTCCAAGTCGCACATTGCCCACATGAACAACGGCGACTTCTACGGCAGCGAAAAAGCCGTGCAGATCGAAGCCGCTGACGCTGTCAAAATTGCGCTGGTTGCAAAGGACGGCACCACCACCGTCCTGAAGGAAAAGACCAACGTACAAGCCGGCGAAATCATCGACACCGCCGTGCTGAGCAAGAAAGCCCTGCGCAGCTTCATCGCCGCTGAAATCGAAGACGCCAAGAAGCAAGGCGTGCTGCTGTCGGTTCACTTGAAAGCCACCATGATGAAGGTCTCCGACCCGATCATGTTCGGCCAGATCGTTGCCGAGTTCTATAAAGACGCCCTGGCCAAGCACGCCACCGTGCTGGAACAGATCGGCTTCAACCTGAACAACGGCATCGGCGACCTGTACGCCCGCATCAAGGCCCTGCCGGCCGACCAGCAAGCGCAGATCGAAGCCGACATCCAGGCGGTCTACGCCGCTCGCCCTGCCCTGGCGATGGTCAACTCCGACAAAGGCATCACCAACCTGCACGTGCCGAGCGACGTGATCGTCGACGCCTCGATGCCAGCGATGATCCGTGACTCCGGCAAAATGTGGGGCACCGACGGCCAACTGCACGACACCAAGGCTGTGATCCCGGATCGCTGCTACGCCACCATCTACCAGGCGGTCATCGAAGACTGCAAGGCCAATGGCGCCTTCGACCCAACCACCATGGGCAGCGTGCCAAACGTTGGCCTGATGGCCAAGAAAGCCGAAGAGTACGGCTCCCACGACAAGACCTTCCAGATCAAGGCTGACGGCGTTGTCCGCGTCACCGACAGCCAGGGCAACCTGCTGATGGAACAGAACGTCGAAGCTGGCGACATCTTCCGCATGTGCCAGACCAAAGACGCGCCGATCCAGGACTGGGTCAAGCTCGCCGTCAACCGTGCCCGCGCCAGCAACACCCCGGCCATCTTCTGGCTGGACCCTAAGCGCGCCCACGATGGTGTAGTCGTCGAGAAAGTTCAGGCTTACCTCAAAGACCACAACACCGAAGGTCTGGACATCCGCATCATGGCCCCGGTCGATGCGATGAAGTTCACCCTGGAGCGCACCCGCAAGGGCCTGGACACCATCTCGGTGACCGGCAACGTACTGCGCGACTACCTGACCGACCTGTTCCCGATCATGGAACTGGGCACCAGCGCCAAGATGCTGTCGATCGTGCCGCTGATGAACGGTGGCGGCCTGTTCGAAACCGGCGCTGGCGGCTCGGCTCCAAAGCACGTGCAGCAACTGCTGGAAGAAAACTTCCTGCGCTGGGATTCCCTGGGCGAGTTCCTGGCCCTGGCCGCGTCCCTTGAGCATTTGGGTGTGACATACAACAACCCGAAAGCCCTGGTGCTGTCCAAGACCCTGGACCAGGCCACCGGCCAGTTCCTGGACAACAACAAGTCGCCATCGCGCAAAGTCGGCAACATCGACAACCGCGGCAGCCACTTCTACCTGGCGCTGTACTGGGCACAAGCCCTGGCCGCCCAGACCGAAGACACTGCACTGCAAGCGCAATTTGGCGAACTGGCCAAAACCCTGGCCGAGAACGAAGCAACCATCGTTGCCGAGCTCAACGCCGTACAGGGCAAGCCAGTGGACATCGGCGGCTACTACGCGCCGAACCCCGAGCTGACCAGCAAAGCCATGCGCCCAAGCAACACCCTCAACGCGGCAATTGCCAAGTTGAAGTAAGGTTGTAAGGATGCAAAGAAGCCCCGGCCAAGTGCCGGGGTTTCTGTTTGTAGGGACTTCATTGAAGAAACCCAATCAAATGTGGGAGCTGGCTTGCCTGCGATTACAGCCTGTAGGAGCGAGCTTGCTCGCGAAAAACTCAAAGGCGCCGCGTTCATTCAGCAAGCACGCGTTATCGTTGACGTTTTTCGCGAGCAAGCTCGCTCCTACAAAAAAGCCTTAATTGACTGGCATTAAGGCAAGCCAGCTCCCACATTGACCGAGTCACCTTCCCGATACCGAGGCTTGCAATGACCTGGCTCCCCCACATCACCGTCGCCACCATCGTCGAAGACAACGGCAAGTTCCTGATGGTTGAGGAACTCAAGGGCGGCCGCGCCGTGCTCAACCAGCCCGCCGGCCATCTGGACCCGAACGAAACCCTGACCGAAGCCGCCGTGCGCGAAACGCTGGAAGAAACCGGCTGGGACGTGGAAGCCACCGGCATCGTCGGCATCTACCTGTACACCGCACCCAGCAATGGCGTGACCTATCAACGCGTCTGCTTTATCGCCAAATCCCTGAGACACCACCCGGAGTATCAGCTCGACGAAGGCATCCTGCGCGCCCGCTGGTTGACCCGTGACGAGCTGATGGCGGTGCGCGACGACTGGCGCAGCGAGCTGATTATCCGCTGCATCGATGATTACCTGGCCGGCCAGCGCCACAGTCTCGAATTGATCCGCCCTTCTCTTTAGCCTTGCGGGCCCAGGCCTGCTAGAATCGCGTCCTTTTTCAAGACACCCGTTGAAACCCTATGCGTGATACAGCCCCTTCTGACACACAAAAGAAGCGCGTCATCGTCGGCATGTCCGGCGGCGTGGACTCTTCCGTTTCCGCCGTTCTGCTCATGGAGCAGGGTTATGAGGTGGAAGGCCTGTTCATGAAGAACTGGGAAGAAGACGATGGAACCGAATACTGCACCGCCATGGACGACCTCGCGGACGCTCAGGCCGTGTGCGACAAGATCGGTATCAAGCTGCACACCGCCAACTTCGCCGCCGAGTACTGGGACAACGTGTTCGAGCACTTCCTGGCCGAATACAAGGCCGGCCGCACGCCGAACCCGGACATCCTGTGTAACCGCGAAATCAAGTTCAAGGCCTTCCTCGACTACGCCATGATGCTCGGCGCCGACCTGATAGCTACCGGCCACTACGTGCGCCGTCGCGATATCGATGGCCGCACCGAACTACTCAAGGGCCTGGACCCGAACAAAGACCAGAGCTACTTCCTGCACGCCGTGGGCGGCGAACAGATCGCCAAGACTCTATTCCCGGTCGGCGAACTGGAAAAGCCCGAAGTACGCAGGATCGCCGAGAAACACGGCCTGGCCACCGCCAAGAAGAAAGACTCCACCGGGATCTGCTTTATCGGCGAGCGCCGCTTCAGCGACTTCCTCAAGCAGTACCTGCCGGCGCAGCCGGGTGAAATCAAGACCACCGAAGGTGAAGTGATCGGCCGCCACCACGGCCTGATGTACCACACCATCGGCCAGCGCCAGGGCCTGGGCATCGGCGGCTTGAAAGACGCCGGTGAAGAGCCTTGGTACGTGCTGATCAAGGACCTGGAAAACAATGTGCTGGTGGTCGGCCAGGGCAACGAGCATCCGCTACTGTTCTCCGGCGCCCTGCTCGCTTCCGAAATTTATTGGGTCAACCCTATCGACTTGAGCAGCCCGCGCCGCCTGACCGCCAAAGTGCGTTATCGCCAGAGCGACCAGCCCTGCACCCTGGAAAAGACCGCCACCGGCTACCGCGCCACCTTCGATGACCCGCAACGCGCGGTCACCCCTGGCCAGTCCGTGGTGTTCTATGACGGCGAAATTTGCCTGGGCGGCGGCGTGATTGAAGTCGCGCAAGCCTGGAGCCACCCGGCATGAGCCCGACCCAGGAGCAATTGACGGCCCTTGGCGGGGTATTTCTGGCCGCCGTGCTGGTGGACAAGATCGCCAAGACCGGCCAGGTCACGGAAGCCGGCCTGACCTGCATGCTCGGCAGCCTGCTGATCCGCGACCCCAAGGACACCCTTGAGGTTTATGGCGGCGACGACCTGGCCCTGCGCGAAGGCTATCGCGCCCTGATCGGCGCCCTGGAGCGCGACCCTAGCACCTTGCAGCGTGAACCGTTGCGCTACGCCCTGTCGATGCTTGGCCTTGAGCGCCAGTTGGCCAAGCGCGACGACCTGCTGGACACCATCGGCAAGCGCCTGCCGCAGATCCAGTCCCAGGTAGAACACTTCGGCCCAGCCCACGAAAACGTGATCGCAGCCTGTGGTGCGCTGTACCAGGACACCTTGAGCACCCTGCGCCAGCGCATCCAGGTGCACGGCGACATGCGCAACCTGCAGCAACCCAACAACGCGTCAAAAATCCGTGCCCTGCTCCTGGCCGGTATTCGTTCGGCACGCCTATGGCGCCAGCTGGGCGGTCATCGCTGGCAGTTGGTGATCAGCCGGCGCAAATTGCTCAAAGAGCTTTACCCGTTGATGCGCAACGAATAAGTCGCACCAACAGGCTGTTTTCAAGCCATTACGCGTAATACGCCGGTCAGTTGGCGACGGACCGGCGGATTTTTTCATGTATGATACGCGCCCCATTTCGTTGCCCGACTGTCCGAGAACACCCCATGCAGCTCTCTTCGCTCACTGCGGTTTCCCCTGTTGACGGCCGCTACGCCGGCAAAACCCAGGCCCTGCGCCCTATTTTCAGCGAGTACGGCCTGATCCGTGCCCGTGTCTTGGTTGAAGTGCGCTGGCTCCAGCGCCTGGCCAGTCACCGCGCCATCAGCGAAGTGCCGGCGTTTTCCGCCGAGGCCAACGCTGTATTGAACACCCTGGCGGAAAACTTCTCCCTGGAGCACGCCGAGCGTGTGAAAGAGATCGAGCGCACCACCAACCACGATGTAAAAGCCATCGAGTACCTGCTCAAAGAGCAAGCAGCCCAACTGCCGGAACTGGCTCAGGTCAGCGAGTTCATCCACTTTGCCTGCACCAGCGAGGACATCAACAACCTGTCCCACGCCCTGATGCTGCGTGAAGGCCGTGATGACGTGATGCTGCCGCTGATGCGCCAGACCGCCGAAGCCATCCGCGAGCTGGCGATCCGTTTCGCTGCCGTGCCGATGCTGTCGCGCACCCACGGCCAGCCGGCCTCGCCGACGACCCTGGGCAAAGAACTGGCCAACGTGGTGTACCGCCTGGAGCGCCAGATCGCCCAAGTCGCCGCCGTGCCATTGCTGGGCAAGATCAACGGCGCCGTAGGCAACTACAACGCCCACCTGTCGGCCTACCCTGAGATCGACTGGGAAGCCAACGCCCGCGCTTTCATCGAAGACGAGCTGGGCCTGGGCTTCAACCCCTACACCACGCAGATCGAACCGCACGACTACATCGCCGAACTGTTCGACGCGATTGCACGCTTCAACACCATCCTGATCGACTTCGATCGCGATATCTGGGGCTACATCTCCCTGGGCTACTTCAAGCAGCGCACCATTGCCGGCGAAATCGGTTCTTCGACCATGCCGCACAAGGTCAACCCGATCGACTTCGAGAACTCCGAAGGCAACCTGGGTATCGCCAACGCCCTGTTCCAGCACCTGGCCAGCAAGTTGCCAATCTCCCGCTGGCAGCGCGACCTGACCGACTCCACCGTACTGCGCAACCTCGGCGTGGGCTTTGCCCACAGTGTGATCGCGTACGAAGCCAGCCTCAAAGGCATCAGCAAGCTGGAGCTCAACGAGCAGAAGATTGCCGCTGACCTGGACGCGTGCTGGGAAGTACTGGCCGAGCCGATCCAGACCGTGATGCGCCGCTACAACATCGAAAACCCCTACGAGAAGCTGAAAGAATTGACGCGCGGCAAGGGTATCAGCCCTGAGGCGCTGCAAACTTTCATCGACGGCCTGGACATGCCAGCCGCGGCCAAGGCCGAGCTGAAACTGCTCACCCCGGCCACCTACATCGGCAACGCTGTAGAGCAAGCCAAGCGCATCTGATCCAAGCAAGCTCCTTTGAGACGCCCGGCCGCGCCGGGCGTTTTTATTCCTGTCTTAAAAGTGCTTTTTTTCAATAGGTTACACATGAATCCTGATATCCCTCTTCAACTTCTGGGCGGCATCACGGCACGGGAATTCCTGCGCGACTACTGGCAGAAAAAACCGCTGCTGATCCGCCAGGCCATCCCTGACTTCGAAAGCCCGATCGACGCCGACGAACTGGCAGGCCTGGCCCTGGAAGAAGAAGTCGAGTCGCGCCTGGTGATCGAACACGGCGAGCGCCCGTGGGAACTGCGCCGCGGCCCGTTCGCCGAAGACGCTTTCAGCACCCTGCCCGAGCGCGAGTGGACCCTGCTGGTGCAGGCGGTCGACCAGTTCGTGCCGGAAGTGGCTGAGCTGCTGGAGCACTTCCGCTTCCTACCGAGCTGGCGCATCGATGATGTGATGATCAGCTTCGCCGCACCGGGTGGCAGCGTCGGTCCGCATTTCGATAACTACGATGTGTTCCTGCTGCAAGCCCAAGGCAAGCGCAACTGGAAGATCGGCCAGATGTGCAATTCCGAAAGCCCATTGCTGCAACACGCAGACCTGCGCATCCTCGCCGAATTCGAAGAAAGCGCCGAATGGGTGCTGGAACCGGGCGACATGCTCTACCTGCCGCCGCGCCTGGCGCATTTCGGTATTGCTGAAGACGACTGCATGACCTATTCCGTAGGTTTCCGTGCACCGAGCGCCGCTGAAGTGCTGACCCACTTCACCGACTTCCTCAGCCAGTACCTGACCGACGAAGAGCGCTACACCGACGCCGACGCCCAGCCAGTCAGCGACCCGCACCAGATCCAGGGCGACGCACTGGACCGCCTCAAGGGCCTGCTCGCCGAGCACATGAGCGATGAGCGCATGCTGCTGACCTGGTTCGGCCAGTTCATGACCGAACCACGCTACCCGGAACTGGTAGCCGGCGAAGAGTTGGGCGAAGAAGACTTCATCAACAGCCTGCAAGACGGCGCGATCCTGGTGCGCAACCCGAGCGCGCGCCTGGCCTGGTCCGAAGTGGACGACGACGTACTGCTGTTCGCCAGCGGCCAGAGCCGTTACCTGCCGGGCAAACTGCGTGAATTGTTGAAGCTGGTGTGCTCGGCCGATGCACTGCACAGCGAAAACCTGGGCGAGTGGCTGGCCGACGAAGACGGTCGCGACCTGCTGTGCGAACTGGTCAAGCAAGGCAGCCTGGGGTTCGCGGATGAATAAAATTCACGTAAGTGTCGCGGACTGGCGAAAGGATATCGACGAGATTCGGCGCATTCGTGAAGCGGTATTTATCGCCGAACAATCGGTCCCGCCTGAACTGGAGTGGGACGCGGACGATGCCGATGCGGTGCATTTTCTGGCATTCGAAGGCGATTTCCCGATTGGCACTGCTCGACTGCTGCCCAGCGGCGAGATTGGCCGTGTATCGGTGCTCAAGGACTGGCGCGGGCTGAAAGTCGGCGACAAGCTGATGGAAACGGTGATTGGTGTGGCCGAGCAACGTGGCCAGACCCGGCAGTTCCTGAGTGCGCAGGTGTATGCGGCGCCGTTCTATGAGCGGCTGGGTTTCAAGATTGTCAGCGATGAGTTTCTTGAAGTCGGGATTCCGCATGTGGATATGGTGCGCGGGGGCTGATTCGAGACCCAGTCGCGCCCTTCGCGAGCAAGCCCGCTCCCACATTCAACCGCATTCCAAAGGATGTACTCGGTCAAATGTGGGAGCGGGCTTGCTCGCGAAGACTATCTCAGCAACACCCTAAATGCCCTGCCTGCCAGGGCATTTTGCCGTCTACGATTCAACTTGCACCCTGCCAGGCCGACAAACTGGCACTATCAAGCAAATGACTCGCAGAGATAACGGACATGTCCCTACGCACCCTGCTCACCGCCCTCCTGATGACCGTCAGCGCTTGCGCCATGGCCGCCACCGAAGTCGTCAACCTGAACAACCGTACCAGTGCCGACCTGTTGCCGGTCGCGCAAAACTTCATCGGCAAGGACGGCACCGTCAGCGCCTACGGCAACCAGCTTATCGTTAACGCCGAGCCCGCCAAGATCGAGGGCTTGCGCGCACTGCTCGGCCAATTGGACACCCCGGCCAAACGCTTGCTGATCACCGTCGACACCAACGAGAACAACCAGCAGAACAGCGGCGACGGCCAGACCCGCATCATCAGCTACGGCACTGCCAGCCGCGACGGTGGCGTGCAGCAGATTCAGGCCAGCGAAGGCGTGCCCGCGCTCATACAGGTCGGCCAGAGCGTGCCGCTGACCACCACGCAGCAGGACAGCTATGGCCGCCTGCAAAACCAGACCCAGTATCGCAACGTCACCCAAGGCTTTTACGTGACCGCCAGCGTCACTGGCGAAACCGTGCACCTGGCCATCAGTACCAACCGTGACCGGATGAGCCAGGAACGTCCCGATGTAGTGAACGCGCAAAGCACCGACACAACGGTCAGCGGCCGCCTGGGCGAGTGGATCCCCCTGGCCGGCATCAATCGTGAAACACAGGCGGACAAATCCTCTACAACCCGCAGCTACTCTACTCAGGGCCGCGACGACCTGACTTTACGGGTCAAGGTCGACACCCTGAACTGAAGCACCGAAAACTGACTGGCAAGTCGCATTAGACTAAAGATGTAGTGCTTGAAAAAAAGCACTACAAAACATTTGACGAGCCAAAAAAGCATGGGCATGATGGCCTCGCTCCCGCTAATCAGAGGCCCTGGCAAGGGCCTTCGGATCGTCGCTCTAAGCTACCCACCTGAGCCGATTCGTGTCTGTACCGCCCACAAGGTGTGTTTGACGTTGGTTGCGACTGGAACGAAGTTGTCCCGAGGGACGGAAGCTAACCAGGTAACCCGGCTACACACTGATGGATCGTACAAAGGCCCACGACGCCCGAAGACCGTTCGCAGTTTGCCCTTACCTGCTCAACTCCCCCTTTGAGCCCCATCGTTCATCCCGTCGCCTCCCTCCGTCAGATTTGACTTGAACACCAAAGCTTCTGGTCAGCGAGCAACCCTACCCAGGCAACGAATGCCGGGCTGGCAAACGGATACTTCAAACAAGACGCGACGAGGTTTTTCCCCATGGCACTGACACGCGAACAGCAAATTGCAGCCCTTGAAAAAGACTGGGCTGAAAACCCACGCTGGAAAGGCGTAACCCGCGCTTATTCCGCTGCTGACGTCGTCCGCCTGCGTGGCTCGGTTCAACCTGAGCACACCTTTGCAAAACTCGGCGCCGAGAAGCTGTGGAACCTGGTCACCCAAGGTGCCAAGCCGTCCTTCCGTCCCGACAAAGATTTCGTCAACTGCATGGGCGCCCTCACTGGCGGCCAGGCAGTCCAGCAGGTAAAAGCCGGTATCCAGGCGATCTACCTGTCCGGCTGGCAAGTGGCAGCGGACAACAACTCCGCTGAATCCATGTACCCCGACCAATCGCTGTACCCGGTGGACTCGGTGCCAACCGTGGTCAAGCGCATCAACAATTCGTTCCGTCGTGCCGACCAGATCCAATGGAAAGCCGGCAAGAACCCGGGCGATGAAGGCTACATCGACTACTTCGCGCCAATCGTGGCCGACGCCGAAGCCGGTTTCGGCGGCGTACTCAACGCCTACGAACTGATGAAGAGCATGATCGAGGCAGGCGCTGCCGGCGTGCACTTCGAAGACCAGTTGGCTTCGGTGAAAAAATGCGGCCACATGGGCGGCAAGGTACTGGTACCGACCCAGGAAGCCGTACAGAAGCTGACCGCTGCTCGCCTGGCTGCTGACGTGGCCGGTACGCCGACCATCATCCTGGCGCGTACCGACGCTAACGCAGCAGACCTGCTGACCTCGGACTGCGACCCGTACGACCAGCCGTTCGTCACCGGCGAACGCACCCAGGAAGGCTTCTATAAAGTGCGCGCCGGTCTCGACCAGGCCATCGCCCGCGGCCTGGCCTACGCCCCGTACGCCGACCTGATCTGGTGCGAAACCGCCAAGCCGGACCTGGACGAAGCACGCCGCTTTGCCGAAGCGATCAAGAAGGAATACCCGGACCAACTGCTGTCCTACAACTGCTCGCCTTCCTTCAACTGGAAGAAGAACCTGGATGACGCGACCATCGCCAAGTTCCAGCGCGAACTGTCGGCCATGGGCTACAAGCACCAGTTCATTACCCTGGCGGGTATCCACAACATGTGGCACAGCATGTTCAACCTGGCGCACGACTACGCCCGCAACGACATGACGGCCTACGTGAAGCTGCAGGAGCAGGAATTCGCTGACGCCGCCAAAGGCTACACCTTTGTGGCGCACCAGCAGGAAGTGGGCACCGGCTACTTCGACGACATGACCACCGTGATCCAGGGCGGCACCTCGTCCGTGACTGCGCTGACCGGTTCGACCGAAGAAGAACAGTTCCACTAAGTACCGCGTACACGGCCACTGCGGCCCCACGGAAGACCTAACCGCAGTGCCGCGCAACAATCACGCCCCGACTGGTTCGGGGCGTTTTTTTGCCTGGGAATCACCGAAAATCAATGGTGGGAGCTGGCTTGCCTGCGATGGCGGTGGGTCAGAGGCAGGTGTTTCAGCTGATCCGCCGCCATCGCAGGCAAGCCAGCTCCCACATTGACCGCACCCTATCCATAGTTTTTTGCTAAAAACATTGATCCAGAGCGGTATCCGCACAAGCCCAATCGGGTAAAAGAGCCGTTGCGACAACTAAGCGACACTCAAGCAAGTAACGCTAACTTCCCGCGCCACATGAGAAACACTCGCTTAAACCCCGCGCAAACAATATTCATTATCATTTGGCACCTGAAAACTTCGTTACAGCTTAAACAAAACATAATTGATGAAAAGCCCGCTAATGCCCACACCACAAGGGCTACAGCCCCAAGAAGGTGCACTATGTGCTTATTCCACCGAATAATTTCGCCCTGGGAATTTTACTTGCCCGGTGTTTAGCCATAAAATCACCGCGATTGATTGCAGTGCGACATATCGTCACTGCATCGTTACTTTTTCGAGCTCAGAGACCTTTGCTCTCTGTTAAGGATTTCCAGCATGACCGACGCGACAGGACTCATGGCCCACAACTGGGGCTTTGCCATTTTCCTTCTCGGTGTTGTAGGCCTTTGCGCCTTCATGCTCGGCGTGTCCAGCCTCCTCGGGTCAAAAGCCTGGGGCCGCAGCAAAAACGAACCGTTCGAATCCGGCATGCTGCCTACAGGTGGCGCCCGCTTGCGGCTCTCAGCCAAATTCTATCTGGTCGCGATGTTGTTCGTGATCTTCGATATCGAAGCCCTCTTTCTCTTTGCATGGTCTGTGTCCGTCCGCGAAAGCGGCTGGACCGGATTCGTCGAAGCTCTCGTTTTCATAGCAATTCTGTTGGCAGGTCTTGTCTACCTGTTCCGAGTGGGCGCCCTTGACTGGGCTCCGGAAGCTCGTCGCAAGCGGCAGGCGAAGCTGAAACAATGAGGCTTTGGCAATGCAATACAATCTCACCAGGATCGACCCGGATGCTCCTAACGAGCAGTACCCCATCGGCGAACGGGAAACCGTTTCCGACCCGTTAGAAGACCAAGTCCACAAAAACATCTACATGGGCAAGCTGGAAGACGTGCTGAGTGGCGCGGTCAACTGGGGGCGTAAAAACTCCCTGTGGCCGTACAACTTCGGCCTTTCGTGCTGCTACGTGGAAATGACCACCGCCTTCACGGCGCCCCACGACATCGCGCGCTTTGGCGCCGAAGTGATCCGGGCCTCGCCGCGCCAGGCGGATTTCATGGTTATCGCCGGTACCTGCTTCATCAAGATGGCGCCGATCATCCAGCGTCTCTATGAGCAAATGCTCGAACCAAAATGGGTTATCTCCATGGGTTCGTGCGCCAACTCCGGTGGCATGTACGACATCTACTCGGTCGTTCAAGGGGTGGACAAGTTCCTGCCCGTGGACGTCTACGTGCCTGGCTGCCCGCCCCGTCCCGAAGCGTTCCTGCAAGGCTTGATGCTGTTGCAGGAATCGATTGGCAAGGAGCGTCGCCCACTGTCCTGGGTGGTCGGTGATCAAGGCGTTTATCGCGCCGAGATGCCGTCTCAAAAGGAACAGCGCCGCGAACAGCGAATCGCAGTCACCAACCTGCGCAGCCCCGACGAAGTCTGATCCAGCCCGCTTCTTTTATAGAACGAAAACCTGGCTTCATTCTTTACGTTGACCGAAAGCGATAAAAAACCATGACTACAGGCAGTGCTCTGTACATCCCGCCTTATAAGGCAGACGACCAGGATGTGGTTGTCGAACTCAATAACCGTTTTGGCCCTGACGCCTTCACCGCCCAGGCCACACGCACCGGTATGCCGGTGCTGTGGGTGGCGCGTGCCAGGCTCGTCGAAGTCCTGACCTTCCTGCGCAACCTGCCCAAGCCGTACGTCATGCTCTATGACCTGCATGGCGTGGACGAGCGTCTGCGCACCAAGCGCCAGGGGCTGCCGAGCGGCGCCGATTTCACCGTGTTCTACCACCTGATGTCGCTGGAACGTAACAGCGACGTGATGATCAAGGTTGCCCTGAGCGAGAGCGACCTGAGCATCCCGACCGTGACCGGTATCTGGCCGAACGCCAGCTGGTACGAGCGTGAAGTCTGGGACATGTTCGGTATCGACTTCCCCGGCCACCCGCACCTGACGCGCATCATGATGCCGCCGACCTGGGAAGGTCACCCGCTGCGCAAGGACTTCCCTGCCCGCGCCACCGAATTCGACCCGTTCAGCCTCAACCTGGCCAAGCAGCAACTGGAAGAAGAAGCCGCGCGCTTCCGCCCCGAAGACTGGGGCATGAAGCGCTCCGGCACCAACGAGGACTACATGTTCCTCAACCTGGGCCCGAACCACCCTTCGGCCCACGGTGCCTTCCGGATCATCCTGCAACTGGACGGCGAAGAAATCGTCGACTGCGTCCCGGACATCGGCTACCACCACCGTGGCGCCGAGAAGATGGCCGAGCGTCAGTCCTGGCACAGCTTCATCCCGTACACCGACCGTATCGACTACCTCGGCGGCGTGATGAACAACCTGCCGTACGTGCTCTCGGTCGAGAAGCTCGCCGGCATCAAGGTACCGGACCGCGTCGACACCATCCGCATCATGATGGCCGAGTTCTTCCGGATCACCAGCCACCTGCTGTTCCTGGGCACCTATATCCAGGACGTCGGCGCCATGACCCCGGTGTTCTTCACCTTCACCGACCGTCAGCGTGCCTACAAGGTTATCGAAGCCATCACCGGTTTCCGCCTGCACCCGGCCTGGTACCGCATCGGTGGCGTAGCCCACGACCTGCCGAACGGCTGGGAGCGCCTGGTCAAGGAATTCATCGACTGGATGCCCAAGCGTCTGGACGAATACCAGAAAGCCGCCCTGGACAACAGCATCCTCAAAGGCCGCACCATCGGCGTCGCGCAGTACAACACCAAAGAGGCCCTGGAATGGGGCGTCACCGGTGCCGGCCTGCGCTCCACCGGTTGCGACTTCGACCTGCGTAAAGCGCGCCCGTACTCCGGCTACGAGAACTTCGAGTTCGAAGTACCGCTGGCGGCCAATGGCGATGCCTACGACCGTTGCATCGTGCGCGTCGAAGAAATGCGCCAGAGCCTGAAGATCATCGAGCAGTGCATGCGCAACATGCCGGCCGGCCCGTACAAGGCGGATCACCCGCTGACCACGCCGCCGCCAAAAGAACGCACGCTGCAGCACATCGAAACCCTGATCACGCACTTCCTGCAGGTTTCGTGGGGCCCGGTCATGCCGGCCAACGAATCCTTCCAGATGATCGAAGCGACCAAGGGTATCAACAGTTATTACCTGACGAGCGATGGCGGCACCATGAGCTACCGCACCCGGATTCGTACCCCAAGCTTTGCCCACTTGCAGCAGATCCCTTCGGTGATCAAAGGCGAGATGGTCGCGGACTTGATTGCGTACCTGGGTAGTATCGATTTCGTTATGGCCGACGTGGACCGCTAAGCATGAACAGCACGCTTATCCAGACAGACCGTTTCACCTTGAGTGAAACCGAGCGCTCGGCCATCGAGCACGAGCTGCATCACTACGAAGACCCGCGCGCGGCGTCTATCGAAGCCCTGAAGATCGTCCAGAAGGAACGTGGCTGGGTGCCCGACGGCGCCCTCTACGCCATCGGCGAAATCCTCGGCATCCCCGCCAGCGACGTTGAAGGAGTGGCCACGTTCTACAGCCAGATCTTCCGTCAGCCGGTGGGCCGCCACATCATTCGTGTGTGCGACAGCATGGTCTGCTACATCGGCGGCCATGAGTCCGTGGTCAGCGAGATCCAGAACAAGCTGGGCATCGGCCTCGGCCAGACCACCCCGGACGGCCGCTTCACGCTGCTGCCGGTATGCTGCCTGGGCAACTGCGACAAGGCGCCGGCGTTGATGATCGACGACGACACATTCGGTGACGTACAGCCCGCTGGCGTCACCCAATTGCTCGAGGGCTACCCATGACCCTGACTTCCTTCGGCCCGGCCAACCTGATCAAGCGTTCGGCCGAGACCCACCCCCTCACCTGGCGCCTGCGCGACGACGGCGAGCCGGTATGGCTCGACGAGTACCAGGCCAAGAACGGTTACGCGGCGGCGCGCAAAGCCTTCGCCGACATGGCCCAGGACGATATCGCCCAGACCGTGAAGGACGCCGGCCTCAAGGGCCGCGGCGGTGCGGGCTTCCCCACCGGCGTGAAGTGGGGCCTGATGCCCAAAGACGAATCCATCAACATCCGTTACCTGCTGTGCAACGCGGATGAAATGGAGCCCAACACCTGGAAAGACCGCATGCTGATGGAGCAACTGCCCCATCTGCTGATCGAAGGCATGCTGATCAGTGCCCGTGCGCTCAAGACCTACCGTGGCTACATCTTCCTGCGTGGCGAGTACACCACCGCCGCCAAGCACCTGAACCGTGCCGTGGAAGAAGCCAAGGCCGCAGGCTTGCTGGGCAAGAACATCCTCGGTTCCGGTTTCGACTTCGAACTGTTCGTGCACACCGGCGCGGGGCGTTATATCTGCGGTGAAGAAACCGCACTGATCAACTCCCTCGAAGGCCGCCGCGCCAACCCGCGCTCCAAGCCGCCCTTCCCTGCCGCCGTGGGCGTGTGGGGCAAGCCGACCTGCGTGAACAACGTCGAGACCCTGTGCAACGTGCCGGCGATCATCGCCGACGGCGTGGACTGGTACAAATCCTTGGCGCGCGAAGGCAGCGAAGACATGGGCACCAAGCTCATGGGCTTCTCCGGCAAGGTCAAGAACCCTGGCCTGTGGGAGCTGCCGTTCGGCGTGACCGCGCGCGAGCTGTTCGAGGACTACGCCGGCGGCATGCGCGACGGCTACACCTTGAAAGCCTGGCAGCCAGGCGGCGCCGGTACCGGCTTCCTGCTCCCTGAGCACCTCGATGCACAGATGTATGCCGGCGGCATTGGCAAGGTGGGTACCCGGATGGGTACTGGCCTGGCGATGGCAGTCGACAACACGGTGAACATGGTCTCGTTGCTGCGCAACATGGAGCAGTTCTTTGCCCGTGAATCGTGCGGTTTCTGCACCCCATGCCGCGACGGTCTGCCGTGGAGCGTCAAGCTGCTGATGGCCCTGGAAAATGGCGAAGGCCGCGAGGGTGACATCGAAACCCTGCTCGGCCTGGTCGGCTTCCTCGGCCCAGGCAAGACTTTCTGTGCTCACGCACCGGGCGCCGTGGAGCCATTGGGCAGCGCAATCAAATACTTCCGCTCGGAGTTCGAAGCCGGCATCGCGCCCACCAGCGCCGCCGTCCCGCCTCTGGCGAAGCCGATCGTAGTCGGCGCGTAACGCTTAAACAGGCGAAGGGTCCGTGCCCTTCGCCTGCTCATGTGCTGACGCCTTCAAGGCTGTGTAGATGCACATGAATAACAAGATTCCATTAGCCACGCCCGCTGACAACGGGCCAACGAAGAACTTTGAACCATGGCCACTATCCACGTAGACGGCAAAGCGCTCGAAGTCGATGGGGCGGACAACCTGTTACAGGCGTGTCTGTCACTCGGCCTCGACATCCCGTATTTCTGCTGGCACCCCGCACTTGGTAGCGTCGGTGCCTGTCGCCAGTGTGCGGTCAAGCAATACACCGACGAGAACGACACCCGTGGTCGTATCGTCATGTCCTGCATGACCCCAGCCACCGACAACACCTGGATCTCCATCGACGATGAAGAATCCAAGGCGTTCCGCGCCAGCGTTGTCGAGTGGCTGATGACCAACCACCCCCACGACTGCCCGGTCTGTGAGGAAGGCGGTCACTGCCACCTGCAAGACATGACGGTGATGACCGGCCACAACGAGCGCCGTTATCGCTTCACCAAGCGTACCCACCAGAACCAGGACCTCGGCCCGTTCATTTCCCACGAAATGAACCGCTGCATCGCCTGCTACCGCTGCGTGCGCTTTTATAAAGACTACGCCGGCGGCACCGACCTGGGCGTGTTCGGCGCCCACGACAACGTGTACTTCGGTCGCGTTGAAGACGGCGTGCTCGAGAGCGAGTTCTCCGGCAACCTCACCGAGGTCTGCCCCACCGGTGTGTTCACCGACAAGACCCACTCCGAGCGCTACAACCGTAAGTGGGACATGCAATTCGCGCCGAGCATCTGCCATGGCTGCTCCAGCGGTTGCAACATCTCCCCTGGCGAGCGCTACGGTGAACTGCGTCGTATCGAAAACCGCTTCAACGGTTCGGTCAACCAGTACTTCCTGTGCGACCGTGGCCGTTTCGGCTATGGCTACGTCAACCGCGAAGACCGCCCACGCCAGCCCCTGCTGGCCGATGGCGCCAAGCTGAGCCTGGACGCCGCGCTGGATAAAGCCGCCGACCTGCTGCGCGGCCGCACTATCGTGGGTATCGGTTCGCCGCGTGCCAGCCTCGAAAGCAACTTCGCCTTGCGCGAGCTGGTGGGTGCCGAGCACTTCTACTGCGGTATCGAAGCCGGCGAGCTGGAGCGCATCCGCCTGGTCCTGCAAGTACTGAACGACAGCCCGCTGCCCGTGCCGAACATGCGCGACATCGAAGACCACGATGCGATCTTCGTGCTCGGTGAAGACCTGACCCAGACCGCCGCGCGTATCGCGCTGTCCCTGCGTCAATCGGTCAAAGGCAAGGCCGAAGAAATGGCCGACGCCATGCGCGTACAGCCGTGGCTCGACGCGGCCGTGAAAAACATCGGCCAGCACGCGCTGAACCCGCTGTTTATCGCTTCTCTGGCTGAAACCAAGCTCGACGACATCGCCGAAGAATGCGTGCACGCTGCGCCGGACGACCTGGCCCGCCTCGGTTTCGCCGTGGCCCATGCCCTCGACGCCAGCGCGCCTGCGGTTGAAGGCCTGGACGCTGAAGCCGTCGAACTGGCCCAGCGCATTGCCGACGCCCTGCTGGCGGCCAAGCGTCCGTTGATCATTGCCGGTACCTCGTTGGGTTCCAAGGCGCTGATCGAAGCCGCTGCCAACATCGCCAAGGCCCTGAAGCTGCGCGACAAAAACGGTTCCATCAGCCTGGTAGTGCCGGAAGCCAACAGTCTGGGCCTGGCCATGCTCGGTGGCGAGTCCGTGGACGCTGCGCTGCAAGCGGTGATCGACGGCAACGCCGACGCCATCGTGGTACTGGAAAACGACCTGTACACCCGCACCGCTGCGGCCAAGGTTGACGCTGCGCTCAACGCCGCCAAGGTGCTGATCGTCGCCGACCACCAGAAGACCGCCACCAGCGACCGCGCCGACCTGGTACTGCCAGCCGCCACCTTCGCCGAAGGCGACGGTACTCTGGTCAGCCAGGAAGGCCGCGCCCAGCGCTTCTTCCAGGTGTTCGATCCGAAGTACATGGACGCCAGCATCCTGGTGCACGAAGGCTGGCGCTGGCTGCATGCCCTGCGCGCCACCCTGCTGAATCAGCCGATCGACTGGACCCAGCTCGACCACGTCACCGCTGCCACCGCCGCCAGCGCGCCGCAGCTTGCCCGCATTGTCGATGCCGCGCCGTCCGCCGCGTTCCGCATCAAGGGCCTGAAACTGGCGCGTGAGCCGCTGCGCTACTCCGGTCGTACCGCCATGCGCGCCGACATCAGCGTGCACGAACCGCGTACCCCGCAGGACAACGACACCGCGTTCGCCTTCTCCATGGAAGGTTACTCGGGTTCGGCCGAACCGCGTCAGCAGGTGCCGTTTGCCTGGTCGCCGGGCTGGAACTCGCCGCAGGCCTGGAACAAGTTCCAGGACGAAGTCGGTGGTCATATCCGCGCTGGCGACCCGGGCACCCGCCTGATCGAAACCAGTGGTGACTCGCTGAACTGGTTCGCTGCGGTACCGCGTCCGTTCAACCCAGCGCCGGGCACCTGGCAGGTCGTGCCGTTCTTCCACCTGTTCGGCAGCGAAGAAACTTCTTCCAAAGCCGCGCAGGTGCAAGAGCGCATTCCTGCCGCCTACGTGTCCGTGGCCAAGTCCGAAGCCGACCGCCTGGGCGTCAACGACGGTGCCCTGCTCAGCCTGAACGTGGCCGGCCAGACCCTGCGTCTGCCGCTGCGTATCAATGACGAGCTGGGTGCCGGCCTGGTTGCACTGCCTAAAGGCATCGCCGGTATTCCGCCTGCCATTTTCGGCAAAACCGTTGACGGTCTGCAGGAGGCAGCGCAATGACTTGGTTCACGCCGGAAGTAATTGACGTGATCATCTCGGTGGTCAAGGCCATCGTGATCCTGTTGGCCGTGGTCGTCGCGGGCGCCCTGCTCAGCTTCGTCGAACGTCGCCTGCTGGGCTGGTGGCAGGACCGTTACGGTCCGAACCGCGTTGGCCCGTTCGGTATGTTCCAGATCGCTGCCGACATGCTGAAAATGTTCTTCAAGGAAGACTGGACTCCGCCGTTTGCCGACAAGGTGATCTTCACCTTGGCACCGGTGGTGGCCATGAGCGCCTTGCTGATTGCGTTCGCGATCATCCCGATCACCCCGACCTGGGGCGTGGCGGACCTGAACATCGGCTTGCTGTTCTTCTTCGCCATGGCCGGTTTGTCGGTATACGCAGTGCTGTTCGCCGGTTGGTCGAGCAACAACAAGTTCGCCCTGCTGGGCAGCTTGCGTGCCTCGGCGCAAACCGTATCCTATGAAGTGTTCATGGGGTTGGCACTGATGGGCATCGTGGTGCAGGTTGGCTCGTTCAACATGCGCGACATCGTCGAGTACCAGGCACAGAACCTGTGGTTCATCATTCCGCAGTTCTTCGGCTTCTGCACCTTCTTCATCGCTGGCGTGGCCGTGACTCACCGTCACCCCTTCGACCAGCCGGAAGCGGAACAGGAACTGGCCGACGGTTACCACATTGAATATGCCGGCATGAAGTGGGGCATGTTCTTCGTCGGTGAGTACATCGGCATCATCTTGATCTCGGCCCTGCTGGTCACGCTGTTCTTCGGCGGCTGGCACGGTCCGTTTGGCATCCTGCCGCAGTTGGCCTTCTTCTGGTTCTTCCTGAAGACCGCGTTCTTCATCATGCTGTTCATCCTGCTGCGCGCCTCGATTCCGCGCCCGCGTTATGACCAGGTGATGGATTTCAGCTGGAGATTCTGCCTGCCGCTGACCCTGATCAATTTGCTGGTGACGGCTGCCGTCGTGTTGTTGAACACGCCCGCTGCCGCGGTTCAGTGAGGATTTGACCCATGTTCAAATATATTGGCGACATCGTTAAGGGTACCGGTACCCAGTTGCGAAGCCTGGTGATGGTGTTCGGTCACGGCTTTCGCAAACGCGACACCCTGCAATACCCCGAAGAAGCGGTGTACCTGCCACCGCGCTATCGCGGCCGCATCGTACTGACCCGCGACCCCGACGGCGAAGAGCGTTGCGTAGCCTGCAACCTGTGCGCCGTGGCGTGCCCGGTGGGTTGCATTTCCCTGCAGAAAGCTGAAACCGAAGACGGTCGCTGGTACCCGGACTTCTTCCGCATCAACTTCTCGCGCTGCATTTTCTGTGGCCTCTGCGAGGAAGCTTGCCCGACCACCGCGATCCAGCTCACCCCGGATTTCGAGATGGCCGAGTTCAAACGTCAGGACCTGGTGTACGAGAAAGAAGATCTTTTGATCTCTGGTCCCGGTAAAAACCCTGATTACAACTTCTATCGTGTTGCAGGTATGGCCGTTGCCGGTAAGCCAAAAGGCGCCGCACAAAACGAAGCCGAGCCGATCAACGTGAAGAGCTTGCTGCCTTAAGGAAGAAAGATGGAATTCGCTTTCTATTTCGCATCGGGTATTGCAGTGGTGTCCACGCTTCGCGTGATCACCAACACTAACCCCGTGCACGCCCTGCTCTACCTGATCATTTCGCTGATCGCCGTGGCCATGACCTTCTTCAGCCTCGGCGCACCGTTCGCCGGTGTGCTGGAAGTGATCGCCTACGCCGGCGCCATCATGGTGCTGTTCGTGTTTGTGGTGATGATGCTCAACCTGGGGCCGGCTTCGGTCGCCCAGGAGCGCGTCTGGCTCAAGCCCGGCATCTGGCTCGGCCCGGTTGTCCTCGCAGCCCTGCTGCTGGGTGAACTGCTGTATGTGCTGTTCGCTCACCAGAGCGGCCAGGCCATCGGCCACACCACCGTAGACGCGAAAGCCGTGGGCATCAGCCTGTTCGGCCCGTACCTGCTGGTGGTCGAACTGGCTTCGATGCTGCTGCTCGCCGCAGCCATCACTGCCTTCCACTTGGGCCGCAACGAAGCCAAGGAGCAATGACGATGCCTGCTATCCCTTTGGAGCATGGTCTGGCGGTCGCCGGCATCCTGTTCTGCCTTGGCCTGGTCGGCCTGATGGTTCGCCGTAACATTCTGTTCGTGTTGATGAGCCTGGAAATCATGATGAACGCCGCGGCACTGGCATTCATCGTGGCAGGCGCGCGTTGGGGCCAGCCGGATGGGCAAGTGATGTTCATCCTGGTGATCAGCCTGGCAGCCGCCGAAGCCAGTATTGGCCTGGCGATCCTGCTGCAGCTGTATCGTCGCTTCCACACGCTTGATATCGACGCTGCCAGTGAGATGCGCGGATGAACATGATCTTTCTGACTTTCGTATTCCCCCTGATCGGTTTCCTGCTGCTGTCGTTCTCTCGCGGGCGCTGGTCGGAAAACCTCTCGGCCCTGATCGGCGTGGGCTCCATCGGCCTGTCGGCCATCGTGGCCGCCTACGTCATCTGGCAATTCAACGTGGCCCCGCCTGAAGGCGGCCACTACACCCTGGTGCTGTGGCAGTGGATGGCGGTTGAGGGCTTCAAGCCCAACTTCGCCCTCTACATCGACGGCCTGTCGATCACCATGCTCGGCGTGGTGGTGGGTGTGGGCTTCCTGATCCACCTGTTCGCGTCCTGGTACATGCGCGGTGAAGCGGGTTACTCGCGCTTCTTCTCGTACACCAACCTGTTTATCGCCAGCATGCTGTTCCTGGTGCTGGGCGATAACCTGTTGTTCCTGTACTTCGGCTGGGAAGGCGTGGGCTTGTGCTCGTACCTGTTGATCGGTTTCTACTACAGCAACCGCAACAACGGTAACGCGGCACTCAAGGCATTTATCGTCACCCGCATCGGCGACGTGTTCATGGCCATCGGCCTGTTCATCCTGTTCCAACAGGTGGGCACGCTGAACATCCAGGAACTGCTGGTGCTGGCTCCGCAGAAATTCCAGGTCGGTGACTTCTGGATCACCCTGGCGACCCTGATGCTGCTGGGCGGCGCCGTGGGTAAATCTGCGCAACTGCCGCTGCAAACCTGGCTGGCGGATGCGATGGCCGGCCCTACCCCGGTATCGGCATTGATCCACGCCGCCACCATGGTAACCGCCGGTGTCTACCTGATCGCCCGTACCCACGGCCTGTTCACCCTGGCGCCGGACATCCTGCACCTGGTGGGCATCGTCGGCGGCGTGACCCTGGTACTGGCCGGCTTCGCCGCGCTGGTGCAGACCGACATCAAGCGTATCCTCGCCTACTCGACCATGAGCCAGATCGGCTACATGTTCCTGGCCCTGGGCGTTGGGGCCTGGGACGCGGCGATCTTCCACCTGATGACCCACGCGTTCTTCAAGGCCCTGCTGTTCCTCGCCTCCGGTGCGGTGATCGTGGCCTGCCACCACGAGCAGAACATCTTCAAGATGGGCGGCCTGTGGAAGAAACTGCCACTGGCCTACGCCAGCTTCATCGTCGGTGGTGCCGCCCTGGCCGCCCTGCCGTTGGTGACTGCCGGTTTCTACTCCAAGGACGAGATCCTCTGGGAAGCCTTTGCCAGCGGTAACCAGAACCTGCTGTACGCAGGCCTGGTGGGTGCGTTCATGACCTCGCTGTACACCTTCCGCCTGATCTTCATCACCTTCCACGGTGAAGCCAAGACCGAAGCGCACGCAGGCCACGGCATCTCCCACTGGTTGCCACTGTCGGTGCTGATCGTCCTGTCGACCTTCGTCGGCGCGATGATCACCCCGCCGCTGCACGGTGTGTTGCCACAAAGCGTCGGCCATGCCGGCGGCGAAGCCCAGCACAGCCTGGAAATCGCCTCGGGCGCCATCGCCATCGCCGGTATCCTGCTGGCGGCCCTGCTGTTCCTCGGCAAGCGTCGCTTCGTGACCGCCGTGGCCAACAGTGGCATTGGTCGCTTCCTGTCGGCCTGGTGGTTCGCCGCCTGGGGCTTCGATTGGATCTACGACAAACTGTTCGTCAAACCTTACCTTGCGATCAGCCACGTGCTGCGCAAAGACCCGCTCGACCAGACCATCGGTTTGATCCCGCGTGCCGCCAAGGCCGGTCACACCGCCCTGAGCCGCAGCGAGACCGGCCAATTGCGTTGGTATGCAGCGTCCATGGCGGCCGGTGCCGTGCTGGTGATCGGCGCCATCGTCGTGGTAGCGGTCTGACTATGTTTAAGTGCATTGCGTACTTTGCAAACTTGCGAAAGGAAACGAGCCCGTCATGATTCTGCCCTGGCTAATCCTGATCCCCTTTATCGGCGGCCTGCTCTGCTGGATGGGTGAACGCTTCGGCGCCACCCTCCCCCGCTGGATTGCGTTGCTGACCATGTCCCTGGAACTCGCGCTCGGCCTCTGGCTGTGGGCCCATGGTGACTATTCATTCGCTCCGGCACCGGGTGTCGACCCCACCTTCGCGCTTGAATTCAAGCACGTGTGGATCCAGCGCTTCGGCATCAACGTGCACTTGGCCCTCGACGGCCTGTCGCTGTTGATGATCCTGCTGACCGGCCTGCTGGGTATCCTCTCGGTACTCTGCTCCTGGAAAGAGATCCAGCGTCACGTGGGCTTCTTCCACCTGAACCTGATGTGGATCCTGGGCGGTGTTGTCGGCGTGTTCCTGGCGCTGGACCTGTTCATGTTCTTCTTCTTCTGGGAAATGATGCTGGTGCCGATGTACTTCCTCATCGCGCTCTGGGGTCACAGTTCTTCGGACGGCAAGAAAACCCGAATCTACGCGGCGACCAAGTTCTTCATCTTCACCCAGGCTTCCGGCCTGATCATGTTGGTGGCGATCCTGGGCCTGGTACTGGTCAACTTCAACAACACCGGCGTGATTACCTTCAACTACGCCGACCTGTTGAAGACCAAGATGTCGCTGACCACCGAGTACGTGCTGATGCTGGGCTTCTTCATCGCCTTCGCGGTGAAGCTGCCGGTGGTGCCGTTCCACTCCTGGTTGCCTGATGCCCACGCCCAAGCGCCGACTGCCGGTTCCGTGGACCTGGCCGGTATCCTGTTGAAGACCGCTGCCTACGGCCTGCTGCGTTTCGCCCTGCCGCTGTTCCCGAATGCTTCGGCGGAATTCGCGCCGATCGCCATGACCCTGGGTCTGATCGGGATCTTCTACGGTGCGTTCCTGGCCTTCGCCCAAACCGACATCAAGCGTCTGATTGCCTTCTCGTCCGTTTCCCACATGGGTTTCGTACTGATCGGCATCTACTCCGGCAGCCAACTGGCGCTGCAGGGCGCAGTGATCCAGATGTTGGCCCACGGTGTTTCGGCCGCTGCCCTCTTTATCCTGAGTGGCCAGTTGTACGAGCGTCTGCATACCCGTGACATGCGGGAAATGGGTGGCGTGTGGTCGCGCATCGCGTACCTGCCGGCTATCAGCCTGTTCTTTGCCGCCGCGTCGCTGGGCTTGCCGGGTACCGGTAACTTCATCGGCGAGTTCCTGATCCTGATGGGTGCCTTTGTGCAGACGCCGTGGATCAGCGCCATCGCCACCTCCGGCCTGGTGTTCGGTTCGGTCTACTCGCTGATCATGATCCACCGCGCCTATTTCGGCCCGGCCAAGTCCGACACCGTCCTGCAAGGGATGGATGCGCGCGAACTGATCATGGTGCTCGGCCTTGCGGTATTGCTGATCTTCATCGGCGTGTACCCGCAACCGTTCCTGGACACTTCTGCCGCAACGATGCATGGCGTGCAGCAGTGGTTCGGCACCGCCTTCTCCCAACTCGCTTCGGCCCGGTAAGAGCGCTATGGAATTCACGATCCAACACTTTATCGCGCTTGCGCCGCTGCTGATTACCAGCCTCACCATCGTGGTGGTGATGCTGGCAATCGCCTGGCGCCGCAATCATTCGCAAACGTTCCTGCTGTCCTGCGCCGGGTTGAACCTGGCCCTGCTGTCGATCATCCCGGCCCTCAAGGTCGCGCCACTGGCGGTCACGCCATTGATGATGGTCGATGACTTCGCGTTGCTGTACATCGCCCTGATCCTGGTGGCGACCCTGGCCTGCGTCACCCTCGCCCACGCCTACCTCGGCGAAGGCGGCACCGGCTACCCGGGCAACAAGGAAGAGCTGTACCTGCTGATCCTGCTGGCTGCGGCCGGCGGTATCGTGCTGGTCAGCGCGCAGCACCTGGCGGGCCTGTTCATCGGCCTGGAACTGCTGTCGATCCCGACCTACGGCCTGGTGGCCTACGCCTTCTTCAACAAGCGCTCCCTGGAAGCCGGCATCAAGTACATGGTGCTGTCGGCTGCCGGTTCCGCGTTCCTGTTGTTTGGTATGGCCCTGCTCTACGCCGAAGCCGGCAGCCTGAGCTTCACCGGTATCGGCCACGCCCTGGCCGCCACCAACAGCCCAGCGCCGATTGCCCAACTGGGCCTGGCGATGATGCTGATCGGCCTGGCGTTCAAGCTGTCTCTGGTGCCGTTCCACCTGTGGACCCCAGACGTGTACGAAGGCGCCCCGGCGCCGGTGGCGGCGTTCCTGGCCACTGCGTCCAAGGTCGCGGTGTTTGCGGTGATGGTGCGTCTGTTCCAGATCTCCCCCGCCGCCAACACCGGCGTGCTGAGCAACGTGCTGACCGTGATCGCCATCGCGTCGATCCTGTTCGGTAACCTGCTGGCCCTGACCCAGAACAACCTCAAGCGTCTGCTGGGTTATTCGTCCATCGCCCACTTCGGCTACCTGCTGATCGCCCTGGTGGCGAGCAAAGGCCTGGCCGTGGAAGCCATCGGCGTGTACCTGGTCACCTACGTGATCACAAGCCTGGGTGCTTTCGGCGTCATCACGCTGATGTCGTCACCGTACAAAGGCCGTGACGCCGACGCCCTGTACGAATACCGCGGCCTGTTCTGGCGCCGTCCGTACCTGACCGCCGTGCTCACCGTGATGATGCTGTCCCTGGCCGGTATTCCGCTGACCGCGGGCTTTATCGGCAAGTTCTACATCGTCGCGACCGGTGTCGAAGCCCACGAATGGTGGCTGGTAGCCTCGTTGGTATTGGGCAGCGCCATCGGCGTGTTCTACTACCTGCGCGTGATGGTCACCCTGTACCTGATCGAGCCAAACCTGCGCCGGGTGGATGCCGAGCTGCACTGGGAACAGAAAGCCGGTGGCGTGATGCTGCTGGCTATCGCCCTGCTCGCATTCTTCCTGGGCGTGTACCCACAACCGTTGCTCACCCTGGTGCAGCACGCGGTGCTGGGCGTTTGATCGCTTAGGTTGATGCAGTAAACAGAACGGCGCCTTTGGGCGCCGTTTTGCGTTTCTGTAGCCTGGCTTTTTCCCTTCTCTACTCGCTGAAATTCCCTCTTCAATCTGCCTCCTCATCCGGCATCTTCCCCGCTGGATGCGGCCTTAAGGTGTTTGCGTTTTAAGAAAGTTCCCACAGCTCGGGCACTTGACCCGTCGCGAGTGGGCCACCAAACTATACGCAGGCTACGTACAGAACATGGATGCTCTATTTATCGAACTGCCGGCATTCGAACGGCATCGCAGGGACTATCTGAGTGATGAGCTTTTTCACGGTTTTCAGCAGGAGTTGATGAAAAACCCAGAAGCGGGAGACGTGATCGAAGGAACGGGCGGGTTGAGAAAGGTTCGGTTCGTCGATGAGCGACGAAACAAAGGCAAGCGCGGTGGCCTGCGGGTCATTTACTACTGGTGGTCAGGCGGTACGCAATTCTGGTTATTCACTTTGTACGGCAAACACGAACAGAACGACCTGACACCCCAACACAAGAAAGCCCTTAAACACATGCTAGACAGGGAAATCAAAGCGAGAACACACCATGAAACGTGAAATCTTTTCCGAACTGGTCGAAGGCTTCGACGCCCTGGCCGATGAACGCCAGGGCAAAATCACCCTGCGCACCCACAAAGCGCACCTCAACAAGCTGGCGCCACTGCGCGCTGACGAGGTAATCGCCGTACGCCAGCAACTCAACCTGTCCCGCTCGGTATTCGCCATGTACCTGCGCACCAACACCCGCACCTTGGAGAACTGGGAGCAAGGCCGGGCCAAGCCGAATGCGCAGGCTGTCACGTTGATACGACTGGTGGCGCGCTTTCCGGAAACCGTGGCGCAACTTGCCGCATTGGGCTGACCTGCAATAGCCGAAAAAAAACGCCCCGAGCATTCGGGGCGTTTTTACAGCGTAAACAGCGTTAGAACGCGATACCCACCTTGAAACCATACTCATCACGCTTGAGCTTGGTGTTGTCGGCCACATAGGAATCGTTATCGAGCTTGTACTCGGTGCGGGTGTAGTACAGGCCCGCCATCACTGGCAGGTCGCCCTTCTGGTTCATCAGCAGGCTGACTTCGGCGTAAGGGTTGGTGCGGTCCTTGAGGTCCACAGTGTCGCTGCCGACGCCGTCGACCTTGAGCTTGGCGCGGCCGTCGATGGTGTGACGGGCGCCGGCTTCAACGCGCAGGGTCATGTCATCGAACTGGTGGTTGTAGCCCAAAGCGGCCTTGGCAAACGGCGACTTGTTGGTGAGCTTCATGTCGTAGCCATTGGTGTCCGGCTCGTAGCGGGTCCAGCTGTAGCCACCACCCACGATCACGTCGACAAAATTGCGCGCATCCAGCGCGGCACGCCAGCCGAGGTCTAGGTCGGCCTGGCCTTCCTTGAGTTTGTTATCGCTTTTTTCGCCGTACTTGGCTTCGATACCGGCCTGGTAGATAAAGCCCGACTCGGCAGTGAGCTTGTTGCCGAAGTTGTAGAACAGGCCGGCTTCAGGCATGTGGTCTTTGTCGCTTTCGCTACCGCCTTCAAGTTTGAAGTCGTTGTAGCTGCCCATGATCCCGAACGTGGAAATCGGGTCGGTGGAAGGTGCTGCGAACACCACGCCAGGCGCAGCCACCAGGGCCAGCAACGAGGTGTTCTTGAGGAGTTTTCCGAATAGTTTGGACATCGTTTTACATCTCCATTTTAAGGTGGGCAAAGTATTCAGGAATCGGTTCGAACCCTGGCGTTTGCGAAAAGTTCGAACTGATTTGCACCAAAATGGAGAAAAAACGGTTCAGCGAAGGCTCTATCTCAAGACTCTTCAGGATTCATGCGAATCAGGTGTTCAACGGCTTCGCGAAGTTGAGGCTGCTCCGGCAGCCGAATGCCGAAGGTGTCGCGCAACAGTCCCAGTAACTCATCGGCACTCTTGAGCGTGCGCTTTTCGCTGGGTTGACCCAGATAATGAAGGGCATAGCGGGCGTTGGCCAAGGTATGACGTTTACCGGGCGCAAGCAGCGCGGCTTTCAACTGCCCTACGAACGGTGAGCCAGGGTGCGTGGAGACGTACCAGTTGCCGATTTCATAGTCGATGTCGGCCTGGGTTTGCAGGTCGAACACGTACAGGCCACGCCACTCCTCGCCCACCTGGGCCCATAGCGTATAGCTGCCTTGATTGAGCGTCAGTCGATAAGGTTCATGAGCGGTGGCCTGGGGCGCTTCGGTGTCCAGGTGCAACGGACTGCTGGGCACCATGCCGCCAAAACCGACATCGGTGATATAGCGCACGCCGTCGAGGGTCACCAGGCTCAAGCGATGGGTACGCCCGGTGTGGGCGTCCGGTGGGCCGCCGATCACAACGCGCCCGGTGATGCCACGGGCCTCAAAGCCCAGTTCCAGCAACAGCGCCAGGAACAGCTGGTTCAACTCGTAGCAATAGCCGCCACGCCCCTCATGCAGCACCTTACGCTCGACGCTGGGCAGGTCGATCGGCACCGGTGCATGCATCAGGGTCGACAGGCTTTCAAAGGCGAAGGTGCACACATGGCGCAGTTGCAGGTCCCGCAGAGTTTGCAGGGTGGGCGGCGGTGGCGAGGCATAGCCCAGGCGTTGCAGGTACAGGCGGCTATTAGCGAGTGTGTACATGGCGCGATCCTTGGGCGCAGGGCGAGAGCGTCACTATGCCGCGCCTCTGTGTGCGTTGTCATTTTGAATGAACCTTTTGGAGCGCCAGCCTATCCATCTATAACAAGATTGGGAGGCAACATGAGTACCGCAAAAATCTACACCGTCCACTATCAGCTACACGGTAAACCCAAGTCTTTCGTGGTGCGCGCCGAGGTGATGAACAACGCCGAGGCCTGGCATTGGGCGGCCGTCGATGCCGACATTGCCCATGTCAGCCGCATCGGCCGCGTGGGTCACGAGCAGGTGAAAAAGACCACCCGGCCCTGGGCGGAAAAATACGGTATCAGCGACGTCAGTTGGTCCCCGCCCAGATAAACAAAGCCCCGCACACAGGCGGGGCTTGGTTCACTGCTTCAAGTCGCCCAACGGATCGTAGGGCGGCTTTTTTTTCGCTGTCTCCTCGTCCTTTTTGTCCAGCGGCGCAATTGCCGGGCCGATTGGATCGACCTGCGGGTCGGCCAGGTCCGGCGAGTCCGGGTCGAAGCCCAGTTCATCCTTGCCACTGGCATGTTCGTTGGAATGGGGGCCATCGGTACGCTTGTTCATCAGGTTCTCCTGTTAAAGCGGGCGGGCTTTGTCGTGGAGGTTTTCCAGGTCTTCTTCGACGCGCTGCACATCGTCTTCCGGGCCTCGTTCTTTCGGGTCATTGGGGCGCAACGCATCGTTGTCGCGCTCCTCTTCACCGGGAGTGCGGTGCGGGTCGGGTGTACCAGGCGGTGGCTGTTTATAGTCGGGCATGACGGCTGACCTCATGAAGGGTTCACCGTTTTAGAGAAATCGCCCTCGGCTATCGTTCAACTTCATTGCTGCAAGCATGAGAAGATGAGCGCCCTTTCTGGAGACCTGCCCCGGATGTTTGAGCTCAAACCCTGCGACCCCGCCACCTATCGCCAACAGACCCGCCGCAGCACACTGGTCATTGCCGTGCTGTTCCTGGCCTTGGCCATGCTGTTATCGAGCCTGGCAGTGATGCTGTTCGGTGAGCCTGGCGGTGATAATTTTCGCTTCAACGTCGGCGGCGTATTCGCCGGCGTGCTGATCACGGTCGCGCTGGTGCGTGGCCCGTTCTGGACCCAACCCTGGATGGCGTCGGCGGTGTATGGCTGGCAGCTCAAGCGCAGCCTGATGAGCGTGACCAATGTGATGCACAAGGTCAGCGAGCGGGTGCAGGCCAACGACCCGGCAGCCATCAAGCTGTTGCGCTTCTATCACCTGGGGCTGACGCAGATGCACGAGCTGGACGCCAACTCCAGCGCCCAGGCGCAACTGGTGGGCGAGATCGAGGCCCACAAGGCAAAGATGCAGGCGCTGGGCATCGATATTGCGCAAACCCGGTTGGACCCAGCCTGGCTGGACAGTCTGAAAAATGCATAAGGCCGGTCAGCGCCTGGACTAAAAAACAAGACAATTCTTACATCCTTTCAAGGCGGTCATTCCCACTCTAGGCACCTCCCTCTCTAAACCCGTTTGAGAACCTTGCCTATGTGCGATCGCCACCCCTCTATGAAAGACCGACGACACTTTCTGCAACTGGCTGCCGTCAGCGCAGGTGCAAGCCTGCTTGCCGCCGCAATGCCCTCCCTGGTGCACGCAGCCCCGACACCCGCGAGTTTGCCCAAGCCCACCAACGACCTCAGCCCACAGCTTGCCCTGCAGCGGCTGATGGAAGGCAACCGGCGTTACGCCGATGGCGTGACCAAGCGTCATGATTTTATGAGCGAACGCGAAGCGTTGGTGGGCGGGCAAAATCCGTTTGTCGCGGTGTTGAGCTGCGCCGATTCGCGGATCGCTCCGGAGTACGCCTTCGACACCGCCCGGGGCGACCTCTTCGCGGTACGGGTCGCGGGCAATTTCGTCACCGATAACGGGCTTGCCAGCCTCGAATATGCCGTGGCCGTATTGGGTACGCCGTTGATCATGGTATTGGGGCACGACCAGTGCGGCGCCGTCGCAGCAGGGGTCAAGGTGGTCAAGGATAACGCCCGCTTCCCCGGCAAGATCCAGGGCTTGGCCGATACTTTCAAACCCTCGGTGAACAAGGTATTGAAAGCGCCCGGCGACCTGCTGGAAAACGCCATTGCACAAAATGTCGCCGACACCATGGCGCGGCTCATGGCTGAATCAAGCTTGTTGGCCGATGCGGTCGCGGCGGGAAAACTGCTGATAGTGGGCGGCGTGTACAAGCTGCACAGCGGCAAGGTGAAAATGCTCGGTTAAGCTTTCTGTAGGAGCGAGCTTGCTCGCGAAAAGCGTCAACGATAACGCGCGCCGCCAGAATCAACGCGGCGCCTTCGCGTTTTTCGCGAGCAAGCTCGCTCCTACAGGGGGCAATAATCGCTCAAGGAAGCGGCGTCTCAAAAACCACGCCCAGGTCCAGGCGCCCGTCCTTCAGCGGCGGGCACCAGTAATAGCCCCCCGTCAACGGCTTGCTGATGCGATACAGGCCATCGACAATCCCATCTTCCAACCCACTCATGCGTCGCAACTGCGCTTCGAACGCATCGAAAGAATGACCAAACGCGAGGAACATCAGCCCCGCGTGGCCATTTTCGGCCCAGGGCATGGAGCGGCGCACCACGAAGGCTTCCGGTGTGAAGCTTTCCTGGGCGGTACGCTTGGTATGGGCCGACTCGGGGGCATCGTCGAGCTCTTCGTTATCGCCATGGCGGCGGCCAATGATGTGGTCACGCTCCTGGGCAGGCAACGCGGCGAAACCGTCAAGGTCGTGCTGCCATTGCTGGATAGCAGCGAAGCTGGCGCCGCTGTCGGTCAGCGCGGCTTCCACGGCGGCATCGTCGTGGGGGTTTTCGGTGCCGTCTTCGTAGTCGGTCAGGTCAAAGCCGGTCTTGTAGCGGAAGCCTTCAGTCGATTGCACCCGGCGAAACGCCGGAGCCAGCGCTTTTTCCACGGCACGGCTGCGCAGCAGCAACTCACCGCGATCCACCCCATGCAGCCATACCCACAGCGCCTGTTGAGTCGAGGGGTTGTGAGCGCCAGGGCCGCTGACGGCCGGGAATGAGCGCAGCCCTGGGATCTGGGCACCCAGCGCCTTTACCAGCGGCTCACCGAACCCCACCACAGCCGCCGCATCCGTCAACTGCACCAGTGCGTCCAGCGCAGCGGGCACGGCTTGCAGCGAGTCGAGGGCGAAAAACAGATGGCGGGCCTGCAAAGGCACCGGTGCGGCAAGAATGCCCGGCTGGTACTGACTCATGTGAACTCCTTCTGAAAAGCCGCGCAGTTTACCCGGCGGACACCGCGCTGCGAACAAGAATGCGCGCAAGCCTTGCGTTAGAGCCGCTTGTTGGGTGACTCTCTAGTCATGTTTTGCAACTATTCCAGGGGTAGCGACATGACCACCAGCAACCTGCTCGCCCAGCTGTTTCCCACCTCCACCGCGCAGATTCCCGAGCAATTTCGCCTGGCGGCGCCCATTGAACAACGTGAATACCTGGTCGATGGCCAGTTGCAGGTGTGGAACGGCCCGCTTGCCCGCGTGCAAAGCCCGGTGCAACTGGGTGATGAGCGCGTGCACATCGGCAGCACGCCGTTGCTGGATGCCGACACCGCCCTCACCGCCCTGGATGCTGCCGTGCGCGCCTACGACCGTGGCCAAGGTGCATGGCCGACGATGCGGGTGGTTGAGCGTATCCAGCACGTCGAGGCGTTCCTGCGGCGCATGCGCGAACAGCGCGATGCGGTGGTCAAGCTGCTGATGTGGGAGATCGGCAAGAACCTCAAAGACTCGCAGAAAGAATTCGACCGCACCTGCGACTACATCACCGACACCATCAATGCCCTCAAGGAACTCGACCGCCGCAGCAGTCGCTTTGAGCTGGAGCAGGACACCCTCGGCCAGATCCGCCGCGTGCCCCTGGGCGTGGCGTTGTGCATGGGGCCTTACAACTACCCATTGAACGAGACCTTCACCACGCTGATCCCGGCGTTGATCATGGGCAATACCGTGGTGTTCAAGCCGGCCAAGCTGGGTGTGCTGTTGATCCGCCCCTTGCTGGAAGCCTTCCGCGACAGCTTCCCGGCCGGGGTGATCAATGTGATCTACGGCAGCGGTCGCGAGACCGTGAGCGCGCTGATGGCCAGCGGCAAGATCGACATCTTTGCGTTCATCGGCACCAACAAGGCCGCCAGTGATTTGAAAAAGCTGCACCCCAAGCCGCACCGTTTGCGCGCTGCGCTGGGGCTGGATGCCAAAAACCCGGGTATCGTGCTGCCCGAAGTGGACCTGGACAATGCGGTGAACGAAGCCGTCACCGGCTCGCTGTCGTTCAACGGCCAGCGTTGCACCGCGTTGAAAATCCTGTTCGTGCATGAAGACGTGGTCGAGCGCTTTATCGAGAAATTCAACGCCAAGCTGGCGACGCTCAAGCCCGGCATGCCCTGGGAGGATGGCGTGGCGCTGACCCCATTGCCAGAAGTGGGCAAGGTCGACTACCTCAACGAACTGGTGGCCGACGCCGCCCGGCATGGCGCCCAGATGATGAATGCCGAGGGCGGCAGCAGCCGTGGTTCGTTCTTCTACCCGGCGGTGCTGTACCCGGTGAACCCGCAGATGCGCGTCTACCACGAAGAGCAATTCGGCCCGGTGGTGCCGATCGTGCCCTACCGTGACCTGGACACCGTGATCGACTACGTGCTGGACTCGGATTTCGGCCAGCAGTTGAGCCTCTTCGGCACCGATCCTGTGGAAGTCGGACGCCTGGTGGACACCTTCGCCAACCAGGTGGGCCGCATCAACATCAACGCCCAATGCCAGCGCGGGCCGGACACCTTCCCCTTCAACGGGCGCAAGAACTCGGCCGAGGGCACGCTGTCGGTACATGACGCCTTGCGCGTGTTCTCGATCCGCACCTTGGTGGCGACCAAGTTCCAGGACAGTAACAAGGCGTTGGTCAGCGACATTTTGCGCAACCGCGATTCGAGTTTCCTGACTACCGACTACATTTTTTAAGAGCGCCGCGGAACAAAATGTGGGAGCGGGCTTGCTCGCGAAAGCGGAGTGTCAGTCAACAAACTTTTAACTGATACATCGCTTTCGCGAGCAAGCCCGCTCCCACCATTCAGACCGAGCCTGCCCTACTTACTGAGGCCACTTTACTGCTGATGAACCTGCCCTTCTTTGCCCGGCGCCTGCTGCGCCCCTTGCTCGACCCCTACCGCCGCTTTCGCCATGCCAAGCTGATCCACGCCGCGCGCGTATCAGTGGGTTTGCTGGCAACCATCCTGCTGACCACCGGCCTCAACCTGCCCCACGGTGAATGGGCGTCGGTGACCATGCTGATCGTCATCGGCGGGCTGCAGCACCACGGCAATATCGGCAAGAAAGCCGTCGAGCGCGCCTACGGCACCTTGATCGGTGCCAGCGTCGGCTTGCTGCTGGTGGTGCAACAGGCATACTTCGGCCTGCCATTGCTCACCTACCTGCTGATGTCAGTGGTGTGCGGGTTCTTTTCCTATCACGCCATCGGCAAAGGCGGTTACATCGCGCTGCTGTCGGCGATCACGGTATTTATCGTCGCCGGCCACGGCGACAACCCGATCTCCGATGGCCTGTGGCGCACCGTCGATATCCTCATTGGCATCGTGCTGGCCCTGGCGTTTTCCTTTGCCTTGCCGTTGTACGCCGTGTATTCGTGGCGCTACAACCTGGCCAGCGCCCTGCGTGACTGCGCGCAGATTTATAGCCGGATCATCAATGGCCAATCGGTAACCGACGACGAACACCTCAAGCTGCTCAACCGCTTGAACGGGGCAATGGTGCAGCTGCGTTCGTTGATGCCGTCGGTGTCCAAGGAAGTGCGGATTTCCATGACTGAACTGGATGCGATCCAGCGGCACCTGCGCCTGTGCATCAGCACTTTGGAGATTCTGGGCAATACCCGGCCAGACCCGCGCGATGAGCAGGCCACGGCAAGGATGCGGTTGATGTTGAAGGCCGAGCATCGGCAGATTCGGGTGCAACTGGTGGGGATGGCGCGGGCGTTGAAGTCGGGGGTGACGGAGCGGTTGGAGCGCACCGGTCGTACCTCTGCCAGTGAGTCCACGCTGGATGCACCGGTGTACAGCGCGCTGGATGGGTATCGGCTGTTGACCTTGCAACTGGCGGCAAACGTAGATCAGATGCGTCAACGGCTTGGCAAAAGTGCCGCTCGCTGGAAAATTTAGCGACAGCTGGATGGCAGCTTTACGCACATCGACACATTCACACTTTCTCTTACATATTTTTCACGTTTTATTCACAAGCCGAGACGTAGTGTGAAGCCTCATCCGTTACAAACGTTGCATATCAAGCCCGCCGCCCCAGCGGGCTTTTTTTTGCCTGAATGACGGGCAGTTTATCGCTACCATTCGTCGCCACTGTCAATTCTCACAGCTATCCACGCCCTCTTGCGTAATGCCTAACTCTTTCGACGACGCCACAGTCGCAACTCAGTTAGTCATAAAGCAGGATTGCCATCATGAGCCACGACATTGCTTTGCCCGCCACTGAACCCAAAGGGCCGGTGGAAGACGCCATCGACCTGTCCGCCCCCCAGCGCTTGAGACCCGATTATTTCGCGCCCCCGCAGGTGGTCCAGGGGCCTCTCACCTCTGACTCATTTACCCGCGTGCCTTTCGCAGACCTCCCCCTCTACATTCCCGGCTTGACGCAAAACGTCGTCGGCTTCAATGGGGGTATCAACAAAGCGGCGCTGGACGTTCATCGTGAAAAAGGGTTGCTGTGCAATCTGCTGCCCTACCTGGATATGGCCAACAACGACTTCATTGAATTGTTCTGCCGCGACTTGCTGGTACCCGTCGACTCCTACAACATTACTCAGGATGATGTCGACCAGGCTCGGATGATTCCGTTGTACATTCCACGAACTCGTCTTCCTGATGGCCCCGCCAATCCGGTGTTCATGAGGGTGACTCCTGTCCGTGGTAACGCCGCAGAAACCCAGCGCCTCAACCTGAAGGTCGATACCGTGCCTCCCGCCGGTCGTAACCCGACAGGCAGCACGCTGCACAACGAGAACCTGCCGCTTCCGGTGTTCCCTCAAAAGATCATCGATTACGGGGTGAGCGAGGCAGACGCGCAAAAAGGAGTACCCATTACCTTCAAGTTCTATCCAGACGATGACACTCAAGAACCCAGTACCTTCCGCGCCACACGTGACCGTATTAGCCTGCGCATCAATGGGATCGATCCCGAACTCCCTCCGCTCACAGAAGAACAGGCCGCCGGGCGTGAAGAAATCACCTTCACGCTTTCATATGGTTTCTGGGAGAAGGTACGCAGCGGCCTCCATGTTTGCGAATATGAAGTCATCGACGAGGTCGGCAATGCATCCCTCGGCTGGTCACCGCCACTGTGGTTGACTGTTCGGCTTAAGGACGGGGCGGCGCCGGACTTGAAGAAAGCTCTTATACTCGAAGCTGCGGGCAACATCCTTGATCATGACCAGCTCGACGGACGCGATGCAACCCTCTTGATCGAGACACCCAGCAATGACTATGCCCAGGGCGACATTATTCGGGTAACCGTCAAAGGACGGACGGACAGTGGCATTATCACCACTACTTACGACTCCCCTCCCCTCATCCCACTCAACTTTATAACCCTCGCCCTCCCCAACGCCGACCTGCGGCCCTTCATCAGCGGGCAGTTCCAACTGCTTTATGAGCTCATCCGCGGCACGCCGCCCTATCGTCAATCCGAGACCATCATTGTCGATGTCACCGGTACGCCCATCGTTAGGCGCCTGCCGCCTCCTGTGGTCCTGGAAGCATCCGGTGGCATCCTCGATCCACAATCACTGTTTGTTAACGTGGTTGTCAGGGCGTACCCCGAACTGGGCCAAGCCCCTTCTGATCGGGTAAACCTGATCCTTGAAGGGACGAAGGCTAACGGCGACCACGTTTACTACGAATTAAACGATTCCGCAGGAACGGGAGACGTGCTGTTCACGATCAATAACGGCCCCAACGGCAAAATCGCCAGCCTTGAAGGCGGTACCCTGAGGCTGCGTTATAACGTGGTCAATAAGGATGGCACCCGTCCGTCAGACGATGTGACCCTGAACGTTGGCGATATTGTGGCTTCGATGCCGGAACCACTGGTCGTCGAAGCGCCGGCACCGCTGTATCAGTTCGACCCTGAGAAACACACCGGTAATGCCCGTATTTTAGTCAAGAGCAATACCGATTTCCTGCTCAACGACACAGTGACACTCCACTGCAAAGGCACTGCACCCGGAGGCTCGGCACCTGATAAACCGTTTCTGATCGAGCCTCAATGGCTCGGTATCGACCTGCCCTTCACCTTGGAGCGTCAATACATAACCGCCAATCTCAACAAGACCATGCGCATCTACTACACGCGTAAGCGCGGGGACCAGACGCGGATTTCTCACGAGGTCAACATGAAGGTGGGCTCCAGACTTGAACTGAAAGCGCCCAGCGTGCTCGAAGCGACGGTGACCGGAGCGAACCAGGCCAGCTTGAACCCCTTGCATGTGCTGCCGCCACATCGACCAGTAGTGACTATTCGCGTGGTGTCGGACAAGTTCCCTCCCGGGTCGGATATCAAGGTGTTTATCATCGGTAAACCGGGTGTCGGCACACCGGACATTCCGGCCAAACCCGCCACGCCAGAACCTGGAGAGAACTACGTCAGTTTTACCGTGCCAAATGCTTTTGTAGGCGCGTATTTGGGCGGCAAATGCACGGTTTATTACAATCTTATCGAGATCGGTAAAACCACCAAGTCTGATGAGCTGGAGCTGAGCATCCAGCCGCTACCAGAGGTGGAATGGGACCTGGTTAGCATTCCAGAGGCCTCAGGTGGAGAAATCAGTGCAGGTGAAAAAAACCATGTGGAAATCAGGGCCTGGCACTTTATGGATAAGGAACAGGCGGTATTTATCGACCTCAAAGGACCGCCAGACTGGCCATTGCGCCAAGGGCGTGTGGTCAGTGCTCCAGAACTTGCGGCAGGCCGCATTCTGGAACCGATCCCATCGGAATATTTGAACCGCCTGCCCAACAACAGTGAATTGACTATCAAAGCCTATGTCTCGCTGGACAAGCGCGGGGAAATCATCTCGGCCCAACCATTCGTAGAAGTGAACTACCGGGTCCGTGCGCTGGGTTTGAGCTTTGTAAACGGGCCGTACGCTGTCGGGCCCGCAGGCCGCGTGGGAGACGTGCAACTGTTGCTGGGCACTAACACCAAGGCCCCCGTAGCCATCAGCCTGACGTTGCCGGCCGGTTTTACCTTTGACGATGGGACGACCGGGACCAAGGCGTTTCTTTCGGATGAGCATGGAGCGTTGACGGTTGAGGGCATTCGCAGCGCTGGGGAAGTGGGGACTTATGAGTTGAGGGCAAACAGTGGTGGTTATTCCGCCAGGAGCGAAGTTAATGTCAAGTCGTTGTTACCAGCGGGGTCGGTGTTTAATTTCAGAGGGAGTCCGAGCCACATTGCTATCACGCCGAATGGATTGTATGCATATGTTTGCGTGATAGATATCAATCGTCTCGTAAAAGTCGACTTAACCACAGGATCCATGAAAGAAATTATCATCGGCGGTGATCAGAGCGCTGTTTCCTGTTCGTTAGACGGAAAACAAGTATGTGTAACGACGAAAAGCAGCCTCATAATAGTTGAAACAGAGAAAGATGAAGTCACTGCCAGCATCGCTATATCCAGTTCTATTTTTGGACTCCACATAGGAACCTTCAGCCCTGACGGAAAATACCTTTATACTTCAATACAAGGCTGGTATGGCGACAGTAATCGCCTTTACGCATATAAAGTCGATGTTTCAGCAGAAATGAAAGTGAGGGAATATATTTTTGGAGCTTTTGTTACTAACGCGCTTTGTAGCGCTGACGGCCAACACTTTTATAGTAATGCCTACAGTAGCGGCCTCATATACAGTACCAACATCGAAACGGGCGATTCAACTGTAATTGGCGGCCTTGGAGGCAACAACAGTAACGACCTAATTATAAGCCCGGACCGTACGAGACTTTATAGCAACAACTGGGTAGGCACTGCATCCTCCAGGCTACTCGTACTAAACTTACAAACATCTCAAAGCCAGTCTTACACCATCCCATATCCATACTGTCGAGTCCTGACTGGCAACTCCAATATTAACCGCGTGCTTATCACATCAGGATCTGGAACCACCAAGAGAGTCCTTATAAACGCCAATACAGGCGCGACTATAAATACCTTCAACGTCTCCGGTTATGGTGGCGGGCAATTCAGTTGGGCAGGTGACTTGCTTTATCTCTGCGAAGCAGAAAATTCAAGAATTTCAGTGATAGCTGTCAACTAACGCATAATCCAACAACAGTAGAGCCTAGACAGGGCGGTTTTAAGAAACTTAAAAACCGCCCTGTTTTTTTGCTCTGATTTTGAACTAGCGCATCACATTACTGGCCGGCGCCGCAGCCTGTTCGCGAATCGCCCGCTGAGTCTCCAACACCTTGGCCAACGCCGTCTCAGCCTCGGCACTCTGCTGCGGCACCCGAATCGCTGCCGACACCAAGGTAATCAACTTGGCCATCACCTCGGCATCCGTGGCCGGGCGGCCCAGACTCATGGAGTTCATCAGCAGGCGCAGTTCGGTGCCGGCCATGACCCCGGAAATGGCCTTGAGGGCAAATTGCAGGCGCACCCCCAGTTCATTGCGCGGCAAATCCGGCAAGGCCAGGGCGAAGGCTTCGAAGAAACGCTGGAACACCGGCTGGTAATGCACCTTGAGGTATTCCTGAATGAACGGCGAGGTGTCGCTGTAGACCCGGCCCAGGAAGCGGATGAACGAGCGCCCTTCCCCGCTGGCCGGGTCGCTGCGCTCCAGGCCCATGGCCGGGGCAAACAGCACGCCCAGGAGCGTGTCGCAATCCAGCGGGCCGTCGGATTCGGCTTCACAGCGCGCCAGCAGTTCCAGGCGCTGCTCGTTGAGCGGCTCCAGGCGTTGCATCAGCAGGGTTTTCATCAGGGAGTCCTTATCCCCGAAGTGGTAGTTCACCGCCGCCAGGTTGACCTGGGCACGTTCGGTGATCTGCCGTAACAACACGGCGTCATAGCCGTACTTGATGAAGAGAGCCTCTGTCGCATCCAGCAGTCGAGTCTTGGTAACGTTTGGAGCGCTGAGTTTCTTCGCGACCATATGGATTCCACGGCGGAAATATTGTTTTAAAAAATAATTTGATTTTTTATACCGGGGCGGCCCGTCGAAAGCAAGTAGTGACACTCCGCCATATCTTGCAAAGCCTGTATAACCGGGCTTTTGAGGCTAGCCGATGGATTTTTACCCGCCCCTGAGACACGGCGAAAAAATCGTTTCAACCGGTAAAACCGCTCTACCTCCATGGCTGGCGAAGCCTCAGGAAGGCAGTTACTATTCAAACAATATTTTAAAAACAAGAAATAAAATCAGTCCGTGACGCGTACAGGCAGCTTCCGAACTTGTTACAAGGGTTTTCCGGGAGCAAGGCGGCACCGTCGAGACTGCAGGCGTAGTCATGATGACACAGACCCCCGCGCAACCCGGCTTGATTTCCCTGCAAGGCATCGGCAAGCGCTATCAGCTCGCCGGGCAAGAATTGAGCATTCTCAATGACGTGTGCCTGTCCATCGCCAGCGGTGACAGCTGCGGCATTCTCGGTGCCTCTGGATCCGGCAAAAGCACCCTGCTCAACATCCTCGGCCTGCTGGACCTGCCCAACTGCGGCCAATACCACTTTGCCGGCCACGATATTTTCAACGCCACCCCCGATGAGCTGGCGGCGATCCGCAACCAGCAGATCGGTTTCGTGTTCCAGAGCTTCAACCTGCTGCCCCGCCTGAGTGCCCTGGACAACGTCGCGCTGCCCTTGAGTTATCGCGGCGTGTCGCGGCATGAATCGGTGGAACATGCCCAGCGCATGCTCGCACAGGTCGGCCTCGCCGAGCGCGCCCACCACCGCCCTGCTGACCTCTCCGGCGGCCAGCGCCAGCGCGTGGCCATTGCCCGCGCCCTGGTTGGCAACCCCTCGGTGATTCTGGCCGACGAACCCACCGGCAACCTCGACAGCACCACCGCCCAAGAGATCATGGACCTGCTGTTGAACCTCAACCGTGAACAACAGGTGACGCTGATCATCGTCACCCACGACCCCCACATTGCCGAGCGCCTGGAGCGCAAGATCCTGGTGCGCAATGGTGTGGTGCAGGAGGCCGGGCGCCCATGAGCCTGCGGGTCGAGCAGAGCCTCAGCCAGTTGCTGCACGAAGCCTTTATCAGCCTGCGTACCCTGGGCAAGCGTTCGATCCTGGCGCTCCTGGGGATCGTCATCGGCAGCTCCTCCGTGGTGGCGTTGATCAATATCGGCCACAACGCGGCGGTAGATGCGGCGATGATTTTCAAGGACATGGGCACCGACACCCTCATCGCCCAGTTCCCGCCCAAGGGCAGCAGCAACGTGCCGATGCGCACACAGCTGGACCTCGACGCGGTGCGCCAGGCAGTGCCAGGCATTGCCCATATTGGCGCGCTCAGCCTGTTCAGCGGGCCCATCGTGTTTCATGGGCGCACCACCAATGCCAGCTTTGTCGGCAGTACTGCCGGTATCCAGGACGCCATGCGCCTGGCGCTGCGTGAGGGGCGCTTCCTGTCACCCTTCGATGCCAACGAAACCTACGGGGTGATCGGCGACCAACTCGCCCAGGCCCTCGGCGCGCCGGGCGACCCGCTGCAACTGGGCGACCGTGTGCGTATCAACGACTACCTGTTTCTGGTGGTGGGCATCCTGCACAACCAGCCCCGGGCCATGCTGATGCCGGTGCAAGCCAACGAATCATTGTTTATCCCCGCCGAGGGCATGCGCCGCATCTACGCTACCCCACAGATCAACAACCTGATCATCCGCGCGGCGCCGGGGCAAGACATGGAACGTATCGCCAGGGACACCGCCGCCGCGCTGCAACCCCAGCTCACTGATCATGACGTCGACATCACGGTGCCCCAGCAAATGATCGATGGCATGACCCGCCAAAGCCGCACCTTCGCCTACCTGCTGCTGGCCCTCGGCGCGATCTCCCTGGTGGGCGGCGGTGTGGGGGTGATGAACGTGATGCTGATGAACGTCTCGGAACGCCGCCGCGAGATCGGCATCCGTATGGCCCTGGGCGCGCGCCAGCGAGACATCCGTAATCTGTTTTTGCTCGAAGCGGTCACCCTCACCGCCGTGGGTGCGCTGTGCGGCGCGGTGCTGGGCATGACCGCTGCCTGGCTGTATGCGTGGCTGTCGGGCTGGGCCTTTGCCTTGGCAGTGGCCGCCCTGCCCCTGGGCGTGGGCAGCACGTTGCTGGTGGGTTTGTTCTTTGGCATTTACCCGGCGGTGTCGGCCTCACGCTTGCAGCCGGTCGAGGCCCTGCGCGATGAATAAGTACCTGCTAGTGCTGATGCTGATCAGCCTGCCGGGCATAGCCGCCGACGTGGTCATCAACCCCCAGGCACCGAGCACCACCCGCAGCGGCTACGAGCGCAGCGTCTCGCTCAATGCCCAGGCAACCACCATGACCCTGGGCGACGCGGTGTACCTGGGCCTGCGCAATAACCCGGCGATCCGCAGCGCTTACCTGCAACGGGTGGCGCAGAAGTTCGACCTGCGCGTGGCCGAAGACGTGTTCAACCCCAAGCTCACCCTCAACAGCTATTACCGCAGCACCCGCGGCTCCCAGGACAACGCGCGCAACGCCAACGTCGCGCCCACCAGCAGCCTGTTGGGTGAATACGGTACGCGCTTGAGCATGGCCTGGACCCAGCAGTTGAACAACGCCAACCGCGCCGGTCGCTACCGCAGCGACGGCCTGGACCTGGCGCTCATCCAACCGCTGATGCGTGGCGCCGGCTGGGATGCCACCACCGCACCGCTGCGCCTGTCGCGCCTGGCCGAGCAGGCCAACCGCCTGAACCTCAAGGCCACCGTGGCGCAGACCATCAGCCAGATCATCGCCACCTACCGCGAGTTGCTGCGCGCCCAGGAACAACTGGTGATCGTGCAGGAAGCCCTCAAGCGCTCCACGACCTTGCTGGAGGTGAACAAGGCGCTGATCAGCGCCGGGCGCATGGCCGAATTCGAGATCGTGCAGACCGAGGCCGATATCGCCACCCAACAACTAGGCGTGGAAGAAGCCCGCAACCAACTCGACACCAGCCGCCTGGCCTTGCTGCGCCTGCTGGCCCTGGACCTGTCGACACCGGTGCGCGCCACCGAGGCCCTGGAAGCCAGCCCCATGGAGATCGACAAACGCCAGGCCTTCAACCTCGCGCAAAACCAGCAACCGGAATACCTCGCCGCCCTGCTCGGCAGCCAGCAGGCCGATCTTAACCTGGTCATCGCCAAGGATTCCGGGCGCTGGCAGGTGGACCTGGTGGCCGGCGCCAACCAGATACGCGCCGCCAGCGATAACGACGACGGCCATAACAATAACCGCACCTGGGACAGTTACGCCGGGGTGCAAGTGCAGATCCCCATCGGCGATATCAGCACGCGCCAGGCCGAAGTGCGTGCGCGGGTGAATGTAGAAGACCAGGAAATCCGCATTACCGACGCTCGCCAGGAACTGGAGCGCAACGTCAACAATGTGGTGCGTGACCTCGGCACCCGCTGGCGCCAATATGAAATCTCCAAGCGCGCCGTGGAGTTGTCGCGGCGCAAGATCGAGATCGAGCGGGAAAAACTCAGTGCCGGGCGCTCCACCAACTTCCAGGTGCTGAGCTTTGAAACCGACCTGCGCAACGCCGAAAATGCCCAGCTCAATGCGCTGATCGCTTATTTGAACGCCCAGACCCAGCTCGATCTGACCCTGGGCATGACGCTGGAAAGTTGGGAAATCGCCCTCAATGACTACTAATAAAAAATTGCTGATGGCCGTTGCCTTGATCCTGTTGCTGGGCGGCGCGGCAGTCAGCCTGCTCAGCCAACGCAGCGGCGCCGAGCCAGCGAGCACGGCCGAGCAGTGGCTGGCCGTGAAGCCCGACCCGCTGGTGCACCAGATCGGCCTGGTGGGCAAGATCGAGCCGCAGACCACCGTCACCCTGACGGCACCGTTCGACGGCAATGTGCTGGCTAACCTGGTCGAACAAGGCCAGCGCGTCGAGGCCGGCCAGGTCCTGTTGCGCATGGACCCGGCGACGCTGGAAGTGCAACTGCGCGACGCCCTCTCCGCGCAACTCAAGGCCCGGCGCACCGTGCAGGAAATGCAGGACTGGGGCAGCAGCCCCACCGTCAGCCGTGCCCGTCGCAGTTTACGCGCCGCTGAAATGACCGCGGGCAACACCCAACGCAAACTCACCGAGAGCGAAAACCTGTTCAAGCGCGGCATCATCCCCCGCAACGAACTGGACGACCTCAAGCAACAAACCCAGCAACAGCAACTGGACCTGGTGGCGGCGCGCAGTGAGCTGCAACAAGCCCTGGACCAAGGCCAGGGCGAATACCGGCAGATCGCCGAGATGGAGCTGACCAATGCCACAGTGAAGTACGAAGCCTTGCAAACGCTGCTCGAAGGCAAGGAGGTCAAGGCGCCCTTCTCCGGCATCGTGGTACCGGCCCCCGGCAGCAACAACACGGCTCAAGCTGGCGGCAATAACAGCGCGCCGGTGCAGGCCGGCAGCAAGGTCAGCCAGGGCCAGGTGCTGTTCGGCCTGGCCAATATCGAACAGTTGAAAATCGTCGCCAAGGTCTCAGAGCTGGATATTAACCAGCTGCGTCAGGGCCAGGCCGTGGAAGTGATGGGCGATGGCTTTGACGGCGAACGGCTGACGGGTTCGGTCAGCGTGGTCAGCGGCTTGGCCATCGCCAGCGACAGCCAGGGCAGCGCGCAGTTTCCGGTGACCTTGTCGATCCCCAAGCTGACGCCCCAACAGTTGCAGCGGGTGCGCCTGGGCATGAGTGCGCGGTTGACCATCGTCACTTATAACAATGACCAGGCGATCGTGATTCCCAGCCAGGCGATCCAGGCGGACATGACCGTGGCGTATCGGGCGGCGATGGATCAGCCGGTGCAGCGGATAAAAGTGACCACTGGGCAATCGACGCCCCAGGGGGTTGAGGTGTTTGGGCTGAAATCCGGGTTTGTGAAAATCTCACGATAAAAGGAGATCAAGATGTGGGAGCGGGCTTGCTCGCGAAGGCGGTGTGTCAGCCAGTGCATCCGTTACTGCACTACCGCTTTCGCAGGCAAGCCAGCTCCCACATTCAAGCCTGTGCCAGCCTGGCGGCCAGTGCCTTGGCCTGCAGGGCCACATCGGTCACCGCCGTGCTCTCCCACCACATGCCCCGCAACGGCGGCCCCATGGCGAACAGTCGCGGGCTGACCTGGCCGCTAGCATCCAGCACTGCGCCGCACGCATCCGCCGCAATCCCCAGCGCCAACGGCCCAGGCTGGACCAACCCGCGCTTGAGCAATTGCTGCGGCAAAGGCCGGGCCACCCGGCGCCAGTCGTATTCGATGCCGCTGGAATTGATCAGCGCAGCGCCCCACACCTGGGTGATCACATCCTCGCCACGGTAGCGCACCGTAATGGCGACCCCCTCTTGCGACGGCATCAAGCTCTTGAACGACGCCGCACGGATCCGCAACCGCCCTTCCCCCTGCAAGCGCTCCACCAGTTGCGCACTCATTGGCGGCGAACGGTGATGATGGCTTTCCCACCAAGGCCGCACATGCCGCACGAACTGGCGCTTCTGAGCCTCACTGGCCTGGCTCCACAGCCGCGCGATATGCCCGCGCACCGTGTCCAACGGCGCCTGCCAGTCGATGCCTTGCTCCAGCGCGAGCTGGCACTGGCGTCGCACCTCACGCAGCAATTGTCGGGGGCTGCTCAGGCTGTGGTCGGCGGCGAGGAAGTCGTTCCAGCTCGGCGGTTGCCGGCGTACATGGGGCAACAAGCCGTGGCGCGAAAAAACCTCGATAGGCCCGCGATGCCCGGCCTGTTCCAGGGAGACCACGGCATCGACCATGGTCAGGCCGGAGCCGATGACCAGTACCGTCGATTGGGGGTCCAATTGGATCATTGCGCGTACATCCCAAGGATCCAGCGCAGCGGCGTTCAAACCTGTGGATTCGGTTTGCGGGGTGCGCGCCGCCGGGAACATGCCGGTGGCCACTACCGCAAAGGCGCCCCGCAGTTGCTCGCCATTATCGAGCGTCAACAGCGCCGAGGTTGCATCGACTTGCAGGTCCACCGTTTCGGCACGGATGTGCTCGACGGTCGAGGTGGACCGCGCCTTGGCTTCAGCCAAGCGCTGCTGGGCATACAGTCCAAAAATCCCCCGCGGCGGGAACAGTTCGCTGATGGGCACATGCTGTTGATACGACTCGGGCCATCCCCCGGCGCTGATGTAGTCGGTGAGCCACTGAGTGAGGTCGTCGGTATTGTCCGGGTCAACGCTCATGCGGGCGGCATTGCCGTTCAGCGTATGGCCCAATTCGACCGCGCTGTAGGCCTCGCCGCGCCCCAGTTCAGCACGGGGTTCGACTACCAGGATGCGCCGCGTGCCCGGTAGGCGCAGCAGTTGCACGGCCAGCATCGTACCGCTCAGGCCGCCGCCGATGATCAGTACATCAGCATTGCGGGTTGATTGACTCATGCTGGCTCACCCCTGAGTGTTGTTCAAATCACCACATTTCGAACAAATCGCACCGCCGCGTCCCCATCATTGCGATAAGCATGGGGCTGGTGGCTGGCGAACATAAAGAACTCTCCAGCTTCGATCACATTTTCCTGATCACCTATCACCAGCGTCAGTCTGCCCTCGAACACAAACAGCTGTTCGCTCCACCCTTCCAAGTCAGGGTCCGGGCAATAGCGATCACCGGGCTCAAGCCGCCACTCCCATAATTCGACCTCACGCCGTGCCGTGGCCTTGGCCAGCAACACCGCCTTACTACCGGCAATTTCGCCCGCCCAGGCCAACTCGTTGATACGGCTATGATCGCGCACATCCGGCGCCTGGATCAGGTCACTAAATGCCACATCCAACGCTTCGGCGACACGGTCCAGGGTCGACAAGCTGACGTTCTTCTCCCCTGCCTCAATCGCCACCAGCATGCGCCGGCTGACACCGGACTTTTCCGAGAGCGCGGTCTGGCTCAGGTCGGCGGCATGGCGCAGGCGACGAACGTTCTGGCTGACGTGCTGCAGGACCGAGGCCCGTTGCGGATTTTCTTTGTGCACTATATTGCTCAATGAGTAGGTGTGCGCAGTATACTGCCCAGCGTGCGGCGCATTGTGCGGTCCGTGCTTTCCCCTTGCAAGACCGAGCCGCCATGACCGCCCCGAACTCCCCGTCGCGTTTCAACCGTTTCAGTAAAGCCGAATGCATCCTGGTGGTGATCACCATGATCTGGGGCGGCACCTTTTTGCTGGTGCAGCACGCCATGACCGTCAGCGGGCCAATGTTCTTTGTCGGCCTGCGCTTCGCGGCGGCGACGATTGTGGTGGGGCTCTTTTCCTTGCGCACCCTGCGCGACCTGACCCTGTTCGAACTAAAGGCCGGGGTGTTTATCGGTGTGGCAATCATGTTCGGCTATGGCTTGCAGACCATCGGCCTGCAAACCATCTTGAGCAGCCAGTCGGCGTTTATCACCGCCTTGTATGTACCCTTCGTGCCGCTGTTGCAGTGGCTGGTATTGGGCCGTCGCCCCGGGTTGATGCCCAGCATCGGCATCATGCTGGCGTTTGCCGGGTTGATGCTGTTGACCGGCCCGGCGGGGGCTTCGTTTAACTTCAGCCCAGGTGAAATCGCCACGCTGGTCGGTGCAGTGGCAATAGCGGCCGAGATCATCTTGATCAGCGCATTTGCCGGCCAGGTGGATATTCGCCGGGTGACCGTGGTGCAACTGGCCACCGCTTCGGTGCTGTCATTCATGATGGTGGTGCCCATGGGCGAGGCGTTGCCGGGCTTTTCCTGGCTGCTGCTGTTCAGTGCCGTGGGCCTGGGCTTGACCAGTGCGGTGATCCAAGTGGCGATGAACTGGGCCCAGCAAAGTGTGTCGCCAACCCGGGCAACGTTGATTTATGCCGGTGAGCCCGTGTGGGCAGGCGTTGTTGGGCGAATCGCCGGGGAGCGGTTCCCACCGATTGCGATGCTGGGCGCGGTGTTGATTGTGGTGGCGGTGATTGTGAGCGAGTTGAAGACCAAGGGGCAAAAGGCCGTTGAGTTGGCAGAGGCGTTGGAGCAGGAGCGGCAGGGATAGTTTGCGATCAACAGTAACCACGATGCGAAGCGAGCCGCTCTTGCTCTTGATCTGCTTTTGATCTGGATCTCAGGCGCCCCGTCAAACCACGCTGGCCGGAATTCGACAGTGATTTGGGGGGTAAACCGGCAGGGATGCCGGTTTAGCCGCCCCGCGCCATGGATGGCGCGTGGCGGCGGCCCCCCAAATCACTGGCGGATTACGGGCACACCGAGCCCCGGCGAGGTGCCGAGTGGTGGGGCAAGAGCGTTTTGCTTACTTTTGCGCTGTTCAAAAGTGAGCCGCCGTCAGGGCGGAACCCTAAGTGGCCGTTGCCGCAGCAATGGATATGTACACAATCCAATTGTGTTGACTGCCAGGCCGCCTTCGCGAGCAAGCCCGCTCCCACAATTGGATCGTGGGGTGCCAGGTAGAGAAGTGTCGGCTGATAGGCCGCCATAGCAGGCAAGCCAGCTCCCACAGTTGGATTGTGGGGTGTCAGGGAGATAAGCGTCGACTGTCAGCCCGTCACGGGAGCCAGCTCCCTCGCCACAGGTACGGCGTCGCTGCAGATAACGGCTCCCACAGAGGTCGGCTTTTTAATTCAAGCGCAGGTTCAAACAGTGCCAAATGGGAAGTTTCAGCCTACCTTGTAGGATCCTGCCACATCTTGGCGTTTGGTGATCGTGAAAGCGGCACGTATGATGCATCCCAAACTCCCGCAGATTAGAAGCCTATGTCCCTGATAGTTCTACTGCTTCTGCCTTTTATCGGCAGCTGTCTGGCGGCCTTGCTGCCGCATAACGCACGTAACACCGAATCCCTGTTGGCCGGCCTTGTGGCATTGGTCGGTACTATTCAAGTCGCCCTGCTCTACCCCCAGATCGCCCACGGTGGCGTGATCCGCGAAGAATTCATGTGGTTGCCCAGCCTGGGGCTGAACTTCGTGTTGCGCATGGATGGGTTCGCCTGGCTGTTCTCGATGCTGGTGCTGGGCATCGGCACGCTGGTGTCGCTGTATGCGCGTTATTACATGTCACCGGACGACCCGGTGCCGCGTTTCTTTGCGTTTTTCCTGGCGTTCATGGGCGCCATGCTTGGCCTGGTGATCTCCGGCAACCTGATCCAGATCGTATTCTTCTGGGAACTGACCAGCCTGTTTTCGTTCCTGCTGATCGGCTATTGGCACCACCGTGCCGATGCGCGACGCGGGGCGTATATGGCGCTGATGGTCACTGGCGCAGGCGGTTTGTGCCTGTTGGCGGGGGTGATGCTGCTGGGGCATATCGTCGGCAGCTATGACCTGGACCAGGTGCTGGCGGCGGGCGATCAGATTCGCGCGCATTCGCTGTACCCGGTCATGCTCGCCCTGGTGCTGATCGGCGCCTTGAGCAAAAGCGCGCAGTTCCCCTTCCATTTCTGGCTGCCCCACGCCATGGCGGCGCCGACGCCGGTTTCGGCCTACCTGCACTCGGCGACGATGGTGAAGGCCGGCGTGTTCCTGCTGGCCCGCCTGTGGCCGTCGCTGTCCGGCAGCGAAGAATGGTTCTGGATCGTCGGCGGTGCCGGCGCCCTCACTCTCCTCCTCGGCGCTTACTGCGCCATGTTTCAAAACGATCTCAAGGGCCTGCTGGCCTATTCCACCATCAGCCACCTCGGGCTGATCACCCTGCTGCTGGGCCTCAACAGCCCACTGGCCGCAGTTGCCGCGGTATTCCACATTCTCAACCACGCCACCTTCAAGGCTTCGCTGTTCATGGCCGCGGGCATCATCGACCACGAAAGCGGCACGCGGGATATCCGCAAGCTCAGTGGCCTGGTGCGCCTGATCCCGTTTACCGCGACCCTGGCGATGGTCGCCAGTGCGTCCATGGCCGGGGTGCCGTTACTCAATGGTTTCCTGTCCAAAGAGATGTTCTTTGCCGAAACCGTGTTTATCTCGTCGACCCAATGGGTGGAAATCGCCCTGCCGCTGATCGCGACCATCGCCGGTACGTTCAGCGTGGCCTATGCCTTGCGCTTTACCGTGGACGTGTTCTTCGGCCCGCCCGCCACCGACTTGCCGCACACGCCCCACGAGCCGCCGCGCTGGATGCGCGCACCGGTCGAGCTGCTGGTGTTCACCTGCCTGCTGGTGGGGATTTTCCCGGCCCAGGTGGTCGGCTCGATCCTCGCCGCTGCCGCCCTGCCGGTGGTGGGTGGTACCTTGCCCGAATATAGCCTGGCGATCTGGCACGGCTGGAACGCGCCGATGATCATGAGCCTGGTGGCGATGACCGGCGGCGTGGTGCTGTACCTGCTGCTGCGCAAACAACTCAAGCGTGGCCGCTTCGAATACCCACCGCTGATCGGCTACTTCAACGGCAAGCGCGGTTTCGAGCGCTGCCTGGTGGTGATGATGCGCGGCGTGCGCCGCATCGAGAAGCGAATCAGCACCAAGCGCCTGCAAACCCAGTTGTTCCTGTTGGTGCTGCTGGCGGTGATCGGCGCAATGATCCCGATGATCAACAGTGGCCTCAGCTGGGGCGACCGCCCGAAAATCCCGGGTTCCATCGTCTTCGTCACCTTGTGGTTGCTGGCGATTGCCTGCGCTCTTGGCGCCGCCTGGCAAGCCAAGTACCACCGGCTGGCGGCCCTGACCATGGTCAGCGTGTGCGGCCTGATGACCTGCGTCACCTTCGTATGGTTCTCGGCACCGGACCTGGCCCTCACCCAACTGGTGGTGGAAGTGGTCACCACCGTGCTGATCCTGCTGGGCCTGCGCTGGCTGCCACGGCGGATCGAAGAAGTCTCGCCACTGCCCAGTTCGCTGCGCAAGGCGCGTATCCGCCGCCTGCGTGACTTGCTGCTGTCCACCGCGGTCGGCGGCGGCATGGCGCTGTTGTCCTACGCGATGCTGACCCGTCAGACGCCCAACGATATCTCCTCGTTTTACCTCAGCCGCGCCCTGCCCGAAGGCGGCGGCAGCAATGTGGTGAATGTGATGCTGGTGGACTTCCGTGGCTTCGACACGTTGGGCGAAATCACCGTACTCGGCGCCGTGGCCTTGACCGTGTACGCCTTGCTGCGCCGCTTCCGCCCTTCCAAGGAAAGCATGGAGTTACCGCCCCAACAACGCCAACTGGCGCCGGACGTGGCGACCGATCTGGTCAACCCGCGCCAGGCCAGCGACACCGCCCTGGGCTTCATGATGGTGCCGGCGGTGCTGGTGCGCTTGCTGCTGCCGATTGCGCTGGTGGTGTCGTTCTACCTGTTCATGCGTGGCCACAATCAACCGGGTGGTGGTTTCGTCGCCGGGCTGGTGATGTCGGTGGCGTTTATCCTGCAATACATGGTCGCCGGTACACAGTGGGTCGAGGCGCAGATGAGCCTGCGGCCGATGCGCTGGATGGGCTTCGGCCTGCTGTCGGCCACCTTGACCGGGCTGGGTGCGCTGTTCGCCGGGTACCCGTTCCTCACCACGCATACCTGGCATTTGAGCCTGCCGCTACTGGGCGATATCCATATCGCCAGTGCGCTGTTCTTTGACGTCGGCGTGTACGCCATGGTCGTGGGCTCGACGTTGTTGATGCTTACCGCCCTCGGCCACCAGTCGGTGCGCGCGCATAAACCGAGCAACCAGCCCAAAGTGGTTGCTGCAACCGAAGGAGCCGCCTGATGGAAGAAGTCATCGCAATAGCCATTGGGGTCCTGGCGGCCTCCGGCGTCTGGTTGATCCTGCGGCCACGGACGTTCCAAGTGGTCATGGGTTTGTGCCTGCTGTCCTACGGCGTCAACCTGTTCATCTTCAGCATGGGCAGCCTGTTTATCGGCAAGGAGCCGATCATCAAGGACGGCGTGCCCCAAGACCTGCTCAACTACACCGACCCACTGCCTCAGGCCCTGGTGCTCACGGCCATCGTCATCAGCTTCGCCATGACCGCGTTGTTCCTGGTGGTGCTGCTGGCATCCCGGGGCCTGACCGGCACTGACCATGTAGACGGCCGGGAGCCCAAGGAATGACGTGGATGAATCAACTGATCGTCGCGCCGATCCTGCTGCCGCTGCTCACCGCCGGGCTGATGCTGATGCTGGGCGAGAAACGCCGCCCGCTCAAAGCCCAGATCAATCTGTGCTCCAGCATCGTCGGCCTGGGCGTTGCTGTGCTGCTGTTGTACTGGACGCAACAAGGCGGCCCCGGCTCCATTGGCGTGTACCTGCCGGGCAACTGGCAGGTACCGTTCGGCATCGTGTTGGTGGTGGATCAACTGTCGGCGATGATGCTGGTGCTTACCGGGGTGATCGGCGTGAGTGCGCTGCTGTTCGCCATGGCGCGCTGGGACCGTGCGGGCACCAGCTTCCATGCCCTGTTCCAGATCCAGCTGATGGGGCTGTATGGCGCCTTCCTCACCGCCGATCTGTTCAACCTGTTCGTGTTCTTCGAGGTGCTGCTGGCCGCCTCCTACGGTCTGATGCTGCACGGTTCCGGCCGCGCGCGGGTGTCGTCGGGGCTGCATTACATTGCGATCAACCTGCTGGCGTCGTCGCTGTTCCTGATTGGCGCGGCGATGATCTACGGCGTCACCGGTACGCTGAACTTCGCTGACCTGGCGCTGAAGATCCCGCTGGTGCCGGAGGCCGATCGCGGCCTGTTGCATGCCGGTGCGGCGATCCTGGCGACGGCGTTCCTGGCCAAGGCCGGCATGTGGCCGCTGAACTTCTGGCTGGCGCCCGCCTACTCCTCGGCCAGCGCGCCGGTGGCGGCGATGTTCGCGATCATGACCAAGGTCGGCGTGTACACCGTGCTGCGCCTGTGGACCCTACTGTTCTCCGGCCAGGCCGGCGCCTCGGCGCTGTTTGGCGGCGACTGGCTGGTGTACGGCGGCATGGCGACCATCATTTGCGCGGCACTGGCGATGGTGGCGGCGCAGCGCCTGGAGCGCATGGCCAGCCTGAGCATCCTGGTGTCGGCCGGGATCCTGCTGTCGGCCGTCGGGTTTGCCCAGCCGAGCCTGACCGCTGGGGCGCTGTTCTATCTGGTCAGCTCCACCCTGGCACTGAGTGCGCTGTTTTTGCTGGCGGAATTGATCGAGCGTTCGCGTTCGGCCAACGATCTCCCATTGGATGAAGAGATCGATGCGCTGCCCAAAGCCATGGAATCGCTGCATCCGCGCCCGGGCGTGAACCTGGACGATGAGCAAAAAGCGGTGATCGGCCAGGTCATCCCTTGGACCATGGCCTTTCTCGGCTTGAGCTTTATCGCCTGTGCGCTGCTGATTATCGGCATGCCGCCACTGTCCGGGTTTATCGGCAAGCTCAGCCTGTTGAGCGCGCTGATCAACCCACTGGGCCTGGGCAACGCCGTGGATGAGTCAATCCGCCCAGCGGCCTGGGGCTTGGTGGCGCTGCTGATTCTCTCTGGCCTGGCCTCGCTCATCGCGTTCGCCCGCCTCGGTATCCAGCGCTTCTGGACCCCGGAAGAACGCCCATCACCGCTGCTGCGCCGCTACGAATGTGTGCCGATCTTCCTGCTGCTGGGGTTGAGCATCGCGCTGACCTTCAAGGCCGAGGCGCTGATGCGCTACACCCAAGCCACCGCCGACAGCCTGAACAACCCGGAACACTACGTGATGGCAGTGCTCGCGACCCGGCCAGTGCCCAGCCCTGAAGCCAAGGCCGCCGCCCTGGAGGTGCAACCATGAAGCGTCTGTTCCCGGCTCCCTGGTTGTCGTTGGCGTTGTGGGTGTTGTGGCTGGTGCTGAACCTGTCGATCAGCCCCGGCAACCTGTTGCTGGGCGCACTGCTGGGCTTTCTTGCGCCGCTGCTGATGGCGCCGCTGCGCCCGCTGCCGATCCGCATCCGCCGCCCAGGGGTGATCATCCGCCTGTTCTTCCGGGTCGGCCTCGACGTGATCATCTCCAACCTGCACGTGGCCTGGGGCGTACTCACCTGCGGCTCCCGCCCACCGCGCTCGCGCTTTATCAAGATCCCCCTGGACCTGCGCGACGCCAACGGCCTGGCCGTGCTGGCGATGATCACCAGCGTGACCCCCGGCACCGTCTGGTCGGAACTGGCCCTGGACCGCAGCATCCTGCTGCTGCACGTCTTCGACCTGGATGACGAGGCCTCGTTTATCCAGCAATTCAAGCACGCCTACGAACGGCCCCTGATGGAGATCTTCGAATGAGCGCCCTGCTCGCCAATGCGATCCTGTTCAGCCTGTTCCTGTTTTCCCTGGCCATGGTGCTGACCCTGGTGCGCCTGTTCAAAGGCCCCTCGGCCCAGGACCGGGTACTGGCGCTGGACTACCTGTACATCCTGGCGATGCTGATGATGCTCACCCTGGGTATTCGCTATGCCAGCGACACTTACTTTGAAGCGGCGCTTTTGATCGCGCTGTTCGGCTTCGTCGGCTCGTTCGCCCTGGCCAAATTCCTGCTGCGTGGCGAGGTGATTGAATGATGCCGTTATGGGTTGAAATTATCGTGGCGGCGTTGCTGTTGCTCAGCAGCCTGTTTGCCTTGATTGGCGCGATTGGCTTGCTGCGGATGAAAGAATTTTTTCAACGCATGCACCCGCCGGCACTCGCCTCGACGTTGGGGGCCTGGAGCGTGGCGTTGGCGTCGATCATCTACTTTTCAACGCTCAAATCCGGGCCGGTGTTGCACGGCTGGTTGATTCCGATTTTGCTCGCGATCACCGTGCCGGTCACCACACTGCTGTTGGCGCGAACCGCCCTGTTCCGCAAACGCATGGCCGGTGATGACGTCCCCGCCGAAGTCAGCAGCCGCCGCTGATTCATCAGGCGAACGCAGTAAAAATGTGGGAGCTGGCTTGCCTGCGATAGCCATAGGTATCTACACAATTTTGGTGCGACGCTGAACCTGTGGTGAGGGAGCTTGCTCCCATGACGGCCTGACAGCCGGCGCCCATCTACCTGGCACCCCGCGATCAACCTGTGGGAGCGGGCTTGCTCGCGAAGACGGCCTGACAGCCTACCGGGATTTAGGATCAGACTGAGTACATATCCGTTATTTAGGTAACGGCCACCTAGGGTTCCGCTCTGACATGAACTGCCCCCCGAATGTTGGACACCTGCCCCCTCGGGAGAGTGTTCCATGACGAAATACAACCTAGCGCTCAAGCAATCATTGATTGAAGAGTGCCTGTCTGCCAGTAGTGTTCATGAGGTGGCCCTCAAGCATGGCTTGAGTCCATCGCTGCTGCGACGCTGGGTCAAGGGTTTTGAAAAGCACGGCGCCTCTGGCTTGATTGCCAAGTACAGCCATTACGATGCCCAGTTTAAATTGAAGGTTTTGCAGTGCATCAAACAAGACGGACTGTCGGACCAACAGGCCTGTATACGGTTTGATATCCGTGGTCCAAGTAGTATCAGACAGTGGCGAAAGCTGTACGATGAAGGCGGTGTAGAAGCACTACAACCGCATCGTCTTAAAGAGTCCAGCATGCCCCGCAAACCTTCCAGGCAACCCAAAGCAAGTCCTGCTCTTCCTGCGGACGCAGAACTGACCCCTGCACAAATGCTCGCAGAACTGGCTTATCTGCGTGCGGAGAATGCCTATCTAAAAAAGCTCGATGCCTTAATCCAAGCGGATCCTCGTACTGCGCAACCCAAAAAACGCAGGCCGTCCAAGGATTGAGGCATGAGCATCCACTTGCTCTGTTGCTACGTGCTGCGGCACTGGCACGCAGCACCTTCTATTACCAAAGCAAAACACTGCTAACCGACAAGCATGCCGGCCTTAAAGATCGCATCCGCAGCGTCTATCACGGGCATAAGGGGCGTTACGGCTACCGCCGCATCGCCGCGACCCTTGGAAACAGTGGTGAGTTGATCAATCACAAAAAGGTGTATCGACTGATGCAGATGATAGGCCTCAAGTCGCTGGTCAAAGTGAAGAAATATCGCTCTTACCGAGGTGCTGAAGGGCTTGTTGCGCCTGATCTACTAAAGCGCGAATTTAAGGCACAAGCCCCTAACCAGAAATGGGCAACCGACGTGACGGAGTTCAAGGTGAAGGGGCAAAAGCTGTTTCTCTCGCCTCTCATAGATTTGTACAACGGCGAGATCCTGGCTTACCAGGTCAACCGACGTCCCGAATTCAGGATGGTTTCGACGATGCTGGAAAAAGCCTTTGAGCGACTGAATCAAGGTGACAAACCGATACTGCACTCTGACCAGGGTTGGCAGTACAGGCAGCCTACCTACCGACACATGCTGGCCGAAAAGAGCATTGAGCAGAGCATGTCGCGCAAGGGTAATTGCTTGGACAATGCCGCGATGGAAAGCTTTTTCGGCACGCTCAAGAGCGAGTTTTTCTATTTGGAGTCATTTGAGAGTGTGGAGCAGCTGGCATCAGGCATAGAGGATTACATCGCCTACTACAACCAAGACCGCATAAGCCTCAGACTGAATGGCTTGAGTCCAGTACAATTTCGGACCCAGGCACTAAATCAATAGCGTCCCCTGTCCAACTTTCGGGGGGCAGTTCAACAGCGGCTCACTTTTGAAAAGCGCAAAAGTAAGCAAAACGCTCTTGCCCCACCACTCGGCACCTCGCTGTGGCTCGGTGTGCCCGTAATCCGCCAGTGATTTGGGGGGCCGCCGCCACGCGCCATCCATGGCGCGGGGCGGCTAAACCGGCATCCCTGCCGGTTTACCCCCCAAATCCCTGTCGAATTCCGGCCAGCGTGGTTTAACGGGGCGCCTGAGATCAAAAGCAGATCAAGATCAAGAGCGGCTCGCTTCGCATCGT